>JANOMH010000148.1:0-2539 GCA_031420215.1 Rhodobacterales bacterium
GCTGGACGTGGCGCGAGCCAGGCCATTGGCGAGCCGGATCAGCTATGTCCAATCCACGGCACAGAATTTCCGGTCAGACCAACGGTTTGACCTGATCATCATGACCGGGCATGCGTTTCAGGTCCTGCTGACCGACGCCGACATTGCGGCGACATTTGTCACGATGCGGGATCATCTGGCCCCAAATGGGCAGATCGTGTTTGAGATCCGCAATCCGGCGCTGGACTGGGCGGCGGTCTGGAACACGGATAGGAGCGACGTGCTGCAGGGCAAAACGGTGCAGGAAACGCGGCGCGTAGTGTCTGCCAACGGCAATCTGATCAGCTTTGACACCGATTATGTGATCCATGGGGAAAGCCGCAGGTCCAGCAGTACCTTGCTGTTTCTGCGCCCGCCCGAGATTACCGCACGGTTGACCGCGGCGGGATTGCAGGTGCAGGACCTGTTTGGCGACTGGCAAACCGGGTCATTTGCGCCCGATACATCCGCCGAAATGGTCTTTGTCGTCGGGCATGGCTGACCCCGGCGAGGCCGCGCGCCGGGCGGGCGAGCGGCGGGCGGGCGGCGCGGTCACGCTTTTCGCCCCGCCATTTCCTCTAGTATCTCAATCTGAATCTGCTGCATCTCGGCCAGCCGATCCCATTGGCGGGCCAGCTGATGGTCGATCTTTTCATGCAGCTGCCTGATCTCCAGTTCGGCCTTCAGGTTCACGCGGTAATCACTTTCAGCGCGGGCGCGGTCTTTGTCCTCTTTGCGGCCCTGCGACATCATGATCACCGGGGCCTGCAAAGCGGCGACACAGGACAGCACCAGATTGAGCAGGATAAACGGAAAGGGGTCAAACGGGGCGGCCAGCAGGCCTACGACATTGACGGCGATCCATGTCACCAGAACCGCGAGAAAGGTCAGAATAAATGTCCAGGACCCGCCGAAGCGGGCGACATTATCGGCCATCCGCTGGCCAAACGTCTCTGGCCCAACCAAGACAGGTGGGCGAGAGACCAGTTGGCCGGTCTCGAAACTGTCCAGAACCTGATGCTCCAGCGCACCAATCTCGCCGCGTTCATCGGCCAGCATCCGTTCGACATACAGGCGGCGGTAGCGGGCAAGGTCAGCGTTGCAGATCACCGCCCCTTGGGCCCAGTCGGGATGATCGGCACCAATCAGCGCCGAAATGCCGGGGCGGATGTCATGCCAATGCTGCACCTGTTGCGGGGCAAAGGCCTTGCCACAGATGGCGCAGTGCTGCTGACTTGGTTCTTGCGCAGATTTTTGGGTCAAAATGCCTGTCCTTGCGATGGCAATGGCCTTGATGGGTCAGCGCCAGTCTTGCCAGTATTGCGCGGCGACACAAGGGCTGCGGGAAATGCGGTGGTGGTGGTCAAGGCCGGGCGATGAGTCGGACAAAGTTGTCCGACCGCAAATCCCGGGCCCGCACTCGGCGGCCAAAAGGCAAGGTCGGACGTTTTTATCCGATTCCCATCGATCAGTTCACCCGGCCCCAGACCCCGCCTTCGCGGCAAAACCCAAGAACACAGCCGCGCACCGACAGACTATCGCCACTCAACACCAGATAGGAATTATAGGTCTTGTCCCGGTCCGGCGAGTACACCTGCCCGCTATAGGTTCCATCGCCATTGCTCGTGGTATCCCAGATCAGCTGGCGGCCAATATTGTCTGATGGTATTTCCGCCCCGCTGCCGTCAAACGCCTTGACCAGAACCCCGCATAACATTGCCCCACAGGGGGCCACCTCGATCTGCCCGGTATTGCCATTATCATCGGCAGCAGTGCGCCAGGTCCCCTCGAGCGGATCGGCCAGTGCGGCGCCTCCCGCCAGCAGAAGTGCCAGTGTCGCAAAACCAAGTGTCGCTATACCAAGTTTCATCATCTTCAGTCTCCTCCCAGAAATTTGTCGCAAATCTGCGGCAATCCCGCCGCCGCAATCAAGCCTGACGTCGGGTCGGATGGGTCGGATGCGGGTCGCGCCGAGCCGGTTGCGTTTGCCGCAGGCGCATGGCACAGCCGGGCTGACATTTTGGGGAACTGCGATGATCCTGTATCCTGCCATCGACCTGAAAGACGGGGCAGCCGTGCGCCTGATCCATGGCGATATGGACCGGGCGACCGTGTTCAACACTGATCCCACGGCACAGGCCCGCGCCTTTGTTGACGCGGGCTGTGCATGGCTGCATCTGGTCGATCTGAACGGCGCCTTCGCCGGTCAGCCGGTCAACGCCGCCCCGGTCGAGGCGATCCTGGCCGCCTGCAAGGTCCCGGTGCAGCTGGGCGGCGGCATCCGCGACATGGCCACGATCGAGGGCTGGCTGGCCAAGGGTCTGGCCCGTGTCATTCTGGGGACCGTGGCCGTAGAAAACCCCGCGTTGGTCCGGGACGCGGCCAAAGCCTTTCCCGGCCAGATTGCCGTAGGCATCGACGCCCGCAATGGCCGGGTGGCGACCAAAGGCTGGGCGACAGAGACCGGGATCATGGTCACCGATCTGGCCCGCTCGTTCGAGGATGCCGGGGTGGCGGCAAT
>JANOMH010000149.1:0-6613 GCA_031420215.1 Rhodobacterales bacterium
TTGACAATTGGCAAGGCCGTTTCATACCTTGTTCATAGCTGACCAAAGCCCGGCCCGCGCTTGACAAAGCGCATGGCCAAACAGGGGTGACGGTTGCAAGGGGGTCTGACTGCGTGCGCCCGCAGGACGAGCCACGATCAATGGCGCATCGGGCCAGCCAGTCAACGGCGGCCTTAAGGGAGGACTGACATGAGATTCAAGACACTCAAGGCCGCTTTGGTGACATCCGCCTTGCTGGTTTCAAGCGCGCAAGCGCAGGAGGAAATCGAATGGTGGGATTTTCTGGGCGGCGGTGACGGGGTGCGGATGAAAACCCTGCTCGACCAGTTCAACGCTGAACATGAAGGGTCGATCCACATTACCGCCACGACGCTGGAATGGGGCATTCCATTCTATACCAAAGTGCAGACCGCCGCTGCGGTGGGCGAAGGCCCCGACATCATGACTTATCACCTGTCCCGGATGCCGCTGGGTGTGGAATCAGGTGCGCTGAGCCCGATCACGCCCGAGGAACTGGCGGCCGCCGGATTGGCCGCCGAAGATTACGCGCCTGCCAACTGGAATGCGGCGCAATCGGATGGCCAGACCTATGCCATCCCGTTCGATATGCATGCCGTGGTCCTGTACTATAACAAGGATATGTTTGAAGCCGCTGGTTTGCTGGGGCCGGACGGCCTGCCGATGGGTCTTGACGGGCCAGAGAACTTCATCGCCGCGATGCAAAAGCTGCAAGCGGGTGGGGCGGAATATGGTGTATCGATCCACTCGGCGGCAGGCGATTCGATGTGGCGGATTTTCTATTCGCTGCTGGGCCAACAGGATGGTGAGTTCCTGAATGCGGACGGTGAATTCCTGGCTGGCGACAACCTCGACAAAGCCGTGGCTGCGACCGAGGTGATTGCAAGCTGGGTGGCAGGCGGATTTGCACCGCCGACGACTGAATACCCCGCCTCGATTGCCCTGTTCACGGGTGGTCAGGCTGCCATGCACATCAATGGGGTGTGGGAAGTGCCGACGATGACCGACCTGGCCGCCAAGGGCGAGTTGTTCAACTGGGGTGCGATCGAATTGCCGGTATTCTTTGACCATCCGGCAACCTGGGCCGACAGCCATGCCTTTGCGATCCCGAACAATGTGGGCGCGGAATTGACCCCCGAAAAGCGGGCCGCTGTCATGCAGGTGATTGCCTGGATGAACGCCAATTCGACTTTCTGGGCAACGGCTGGCCACTTGCCTGCCTATAATGCAGCGCGCGACAATGACGAATTCCGTGCCATGGTGCCGAATTCGACCTATTCGGTGCTGGCCGATACGGCAGTCTTTGACCCGTCCTCGACCCTGACGGGCGTGGCGTCACCGACCTATGATGCGGCAGGCAACTTCCTGATGCCCGCGATCAATGGCGAGATGACGGCGCAGGAAGCGATGGAAGGCATGCGCGACGACCTGCAAAGTCAGGTTTACTAAGTCACATCCGGGGCCGACCTGATCGCGGGTCGGCCCTATGATAAAAGGGGGGGCATAATGCAGCGTCAAAACCGATCTGATTGGCAAACGGCGCTCATACTGCTCGCCCCTTTTATCGTGGTCTACGGGGTCCTGTTCATCTATCCCACGATCCAGATGATCATCCTGACCTTTCAGAAGGCCCCGCTGATCGGGCCGGGCGAATGGGTCTGGTTCAAGAATTACACCCGGCTGTTTGGCGACAAACTGTTCAGTACGGCGGTCTGGAACACGTTCTATTTCGTCCTGCTGACTGTCATCCCCTCGACCTTGCTCGGGCTAGCCATTGCGCTGGGGGTGAACCGACTGAAGGGCTGGATGCAAAGCATCGTGCTGGCCGCGTTCTTTGTGCCCTATATTCTGCCAGTATCCGTGGTGTTCCGCATCTGGGGCTGGATGCTGGACAGTCAGTTCGGGATTGCGCAATATCCGATTTCCGCGATCTGGGGCGAGAATGTCGCGATCTTTCAGAGCTTGCTGCTGTTCATGCCTGCAGTGGCCTTTATCACGATCTGGTGGCTGGTGGGCTTTAACGTGCTGCTGTTCATCGCCGGCCTGCGCAATATCAGTTCCGAGATTTACGAGGCGGCAGAGCTGGATGGGGCGACCCGCTGGCAGCTGTTCACCCGCATTACCTGGCCGCTGGTCTGGCCGATCACCGTGCTGGTGGCGACAATCCAGCTGATCCTGCAGCTGAAGATTTTTGACCAGATTTACCTGTTCGGCAGTGGCGCACGGTCGGATTCGACACTGGCACTGGTGCAGTTGATCTATCGCTCTGCATTCCAGAAGAATCAGGGCGGCTATGGCGCGACGGTGGCGCTGGTGCTGTTTGTGATCATCGTCGTGGTCTCGGTCCTGCAATATCAACTGCTGCGGGCGAGGGGCGAGAAATGACTCTGACCGCGCTGCGCCGGATCAGTTTGGGCGGCATGATCCTTTCGGTGCTGACCCTGCTGGCCGCGATATTCTGGGCTTTTCCGCTATATTGGGGGATCGTCACCTCGCTGAAGCCAGAACAGGATGTGGTCCGCCCCGGACTGAACCTCTGGCCCGAAACATGGACGCTGGACGCCTATGTGCACGTCCTGTTCAACACCAAGATCGGCACCTGGTATCTCAATTCTCTGGTCACGGCGGGGTCGGTCACGGTGCTGGTCATCGTGATGAGTGCGGCGGCGGGTTATGCCATATCGCAGCTGAATTTTCCGGGCCGCAAAGTGCTGTGGTGGATGATACTGGCCAGTTTCATGGTGCCGATCCCGGCACTGATTGTGAACCATTTCGTGTTGATGGCGAATTTCGGCATGTTGAATTCCTGGCCCGGAGTCATCCTGCCGCAGTTGCTCGCCCCGGTCACGGTGATGATCTACAAGCAGTTTTTCGATTCTGTGCCCAAGGATTTCCGCGAGGCGGCGGTGATGGATGGTGCGACCGAGATGCAATTGCTGTTCCGCCTGTACCTGCCGATGAATTGGGGGATCACCACGGCACTGGCGATCATTACCTTCATCGGGGCGTGGAATGCGTTCCTATGGCCGTTTCTGGCCGTCACCTCCGAGGATATGATGAACGTGACCGTAGGCATCACGCAGGTGACGGACGCATTCGGCGTGAAATACGCCCGCGATCTGTCATCCGCCATTCTTGCCGGCCTGCCCGTGGCGCTCGTCTATCTGATATTTCAACGCCGGGTGACGCAGGCGATCATGCTCACCGCCGGGATCAAGGGATAACGCCATGGCATCCGTCGACTTGCAGAACATCCGCAAACGCTATGGCGCGTTAGAGGTGATCAAAGGGCTGAACCTGTCGGTCGATGACGGGTCGTTCACCGCGCTGCTTGGGCCGTCCGGCTGCGGTAAATCCACGCTGCTGCGGATGATCGCGGGGCTGGAGGAGATCACCGAAGGCAAGGCCCTGATCGGCGGCGTCGATGTGACGCATGAGGTTCCGGCCAAGCGCCGGGTGGCGATGGTGTTTCAATCCTATGCCTTGTATCCACACCTGACCGTGGCGCAGAACATCTGTTTTTCGCTGTCTTTGGCGGGCGCGTCCAGGGCGGTGCAGGCCGAAAAGGGCGGCAAGGTCGCCAGGCTGTTGCAACTTGAGGAATTGATGAACCGCCGCCCGGCGCAACTTTCAGGTGGCCAACGGCAGCGGGTTGCCATCGGCCGGGCACTGGTCCGCGACCCCGAGGTGTTTCTGTTCGATGAACCGCTGTCGAATCTCGATGCCCTGCTGCGGGTGCAGATGCGGCTGGAGCTGGCCAAGCTGCACAATGAACTGAAAACCACGATGATCTATGTCACCCATGATCAGGTCGAGGCGATGACCCTGGCCGACAAGATTGTCGTGCTGGATAAAGGGGTTATCAGTCAGGTCGGCACTCCACTGGACCTGTATAATACGCCAGCCAACCGCTTTGTGGCGGGCTTTATCGGCTCGCCCGCGATGAATTTTCTGCCTGCGACAGCGGCGAACGTTGCTGGCGGGCTGGAACTGACGTTGACTGTGGGGCGTGTTACCGTGCCATCGCGCGCGACAGCTGGGCCAGTTGAGCTTGGCATCCGGCCCGAGCATGTGGTGCTGACCGGGCCGGGACAAGGCCTGTTTGCCGGGCAGGTTTCCGTGGTCGAGCAGCTGGGCAACACCAGCTATGTCTATCTTGATACCCCGTCTGGCCCGATGATTGCCGAGGCTGATCAGTCCGTTCGACTTTCACCGGGCGAAAATGTCGGACTGAAGTTCGACCCCATGCGCGCGCTTGTGTTTGATGCCGGTGGGCTGGCGATTTCGGCCTGAACCGGAACCGTGCGGTCGGGCTATTCGGTCTGGACAATGGGGCCAAAGGCCGTTCTTAACCATTAACCCCCTCAATGCAGTGCATAGGAGCATGTCATGCAATATCGGCGCCTTGGAAAATCTGGATTGCAGGTGAGCGAGTTTTCACTGGGCTCTTGGGTGACTTTCGCCAAACAAGTGGACACCGGCGACGCCAAATCGCTGATGACCGCCGCCTACGATGCCGGCGTCAACTTTTTTGACAACGCCGAGGGGTACGAGGCGGGCGCCTCGGAAACCGTGATGGGGGCGGCACTGACCGAACTCGGCTGGTCCCGCGACAGCTATGTCGTGTCCTCCAAAGTGTTCTGGGGCGGCCAGAAGCCGAACCAAAAGGGCCTTTCCCGGAAACACGTGATCGAGGCGTGTCACAAGGCGTTGAAACGGTTGCAGGTCGATTACCTTGACCTGTATTTCTGCCACCGCCCCGATGTCGACACCCCCATCGTCGAAACCGTCCGCGCCATGCATGACCTGATTGCACAGGGCAAAGTCCTGTATTGGGGCACGTCGGAATGGAATGCGCAGCAGATCACCGAGGCGCATCAGGCCGCCCGTGACTGGCATCTGACCCCGCCCACAATGGAACAGCCGCAGTATAATTTGTTCGAGCGACACAAGGTCGAGGCGGATTATCTGCCCATCTACGACACCTATGGGCTGGGCACCACAATCTGGTCACCGCTCGCCTCGGGACTGCTGACTGGCAAATATAACAACGGGTTGCCTGCCGACAGCCGGGCGATGCTGCCAGGCTATGAATGGCTGCGCAAGGAATTCGAATCGCCCGACGGTCAGGCAAAACTGGCCAAGGTCAAGGCGCTGGCTGCGGTGGCCAAAGATGCTGGTCTGTCGATCCACCATTTGGCCCTGCTGTGGTGCCTGGCCAATCCGCGTGTGTCCACCGTGATCCTTGGCGCGTCGCGGCTGGATCAGTTGACCGACAATCTGGCGGCATTGTCTGCGCGGGACCGGTTGACGCCTGATGTAGTGGATGCCATCGAAGCTGTGATGCAAAACAAACCTGAAGGTCCGCGCAGGTTCTGATCCAGAGAAAACACGCCCTTTAAGAAAATCTTAGGCAAATCCACCCTAATATTGATTCCAGAGCGGGTGCCAGACCGGCACCCGCAACTTGCCCAGACTCTGGAAAAGGGGGACCTGCCGATGCAGGACGGATATTACTTTGCCACCACACCCTGGCTGATCGGGGATCAGCCAATAGCCGCAACCGATCACGGTCAGGGACAGGTGGCATTGGACCATTCAGGGCCGCGCCACGGCCAGATGGTGCGCATCTCGGCAGAAGCCGAACCACAGCCTTGCGAGCCCGCCAGACGCGCCCCGCCCCAGGTCTTTGCAGTGCCACAAGCCGAAAACGCTACATTGGAGCGGCCATCGCCGGTCATCTTACAGGCCGTAGATCGGTTGGAAGCAGCGGTCAGGGCACCTGAACCGTTGGTGTCCGACAATCAGCAGTCAGATCACACCGAGAGTTTGCACAGCTTTATGGCCGATGTCTTGCGGCAGCAACAAATTGCATTGGCCCAGATTGAGCAAGCCAACCGCGATATGGTGGCCGGACTTGAAGACCGGCTGGTCGCAACCCTTGCCGCGATAGTAGAGCTTGCCCCGGCACCTTATGCATCAATCGATCGGATTGATATCGCCTTGGTGCAGATCGCCCTCGACAAAGCCGGTCAGGCCGAGGCGCTGGTTGATTTTGCCAAAGCCTTTGACCGATTGGCTGCGAAAGTGGATGAGGCCCCAAAGCAAAACGAAGTCATGCTGCGGGACGTGGCTGACATTCGTGCCGGACTGGTTGAGTTGCGGGTGCAGGCCCGCATGATCGAAATGCAGCTGTTTTCGTTAAGCCGCAGCACAGACACCCCTTTGGCCCGGCCCTTGGGTTCCGATCAATTTGGGCCGAAACTGGCGGAAACCCTGGCCAGTTGAAGCCGTGTCCGTTGGGCGCTACGACGCGGCAATTGTCCCGGCCAAACTCCCCCCTGGCGGGTTGTTTGGCTGCGGCATTGCCGCATTTCACTAAGTTGCTGAATGATTTTACTGGCTGGGGCGGTAGGATTCCTTCTATGCCGCTGAAATTCCTCGTAAACTGCTGCTAGTGGATTGACCGAAACAAAGGAATCCGAAAGTGGATTCCTTTGTTTGGTTGTTTGTGCGAGTGAGGGTGATGCGCACAGGAATTCAGTTCACCGTTTCACCGACTGAGCGTGGTCGGCTTGAGGCGATCCTTTCGGCC
>JANOMH010000150.1:0-2490 GCA_031420215.1 Rhodobacterales bacterium
GGTCTGGCCCATCTGGGTGATCCCGGCGACCTCGGAGGTAAAGCGGACACAGCGGGTGCAGGAAATGCAGCGCGTCATGTGGGTTTCGACCAAGGGGCCGAGGTTCAGGTCCTCGGAGGCGCGTTTCGGCTCGCGGTAGCGCGAAAAATCCACGCCATAGGCCATCGCCTGATCTTGCAGATCACACTCGCCGCCCTGATCACAGATCGGGCAATCCAGCGGATGGTTGATCAGCAGGAACTCCATCACCCCCTCGCGGGCTTTTTTGACCATGGGGGAATTGGTCTTGACCACCGGCGGCTGACCTTCGGGGCCGGGGCGCAGATCCTTGACCTGCATCGCACAGGACGCGGTGGGTTTGGGCGGGCCGCCGACAACCTCGACCAGACACATCCGGCAATTGCCAGCGATGGTCAGACGTTCATGGTAACAAAAGCGCGGGATTTCAACGCCGGCCAGTTCGCAGGCCTGGATCAGGGTCATGGTTCCGGGCGCTTCGACCAATATTCCGTCGATGCTGATCTTTTTCAAATCCGACATGTCGGGCACCCTTTTGCACTGGCGTTGCATCGTCAAAACACAACCGCTGCGCGAGGGGCGCATGGCCGTGAGGTCAGGCGCCTTCTAACGTGGCTTGGGCGGCGATGCCAGCCGGATCAGTTGGGCATGTGCCGGATTTGACGAAAAAATCAGCGTAAAAGTTGGCCGACTTGCGTGCCTGCCGCAATCTGCGCCGCACCGACCGCACAATAGCTGGCCTCATCGCCGGGAACCGCGCCCAAATCGGCCAATTGCTGACGGGCCACAGCTTCGAGGCGGTCCTTTTCGGCGTCATCGTCGATATAGGCGTCAATCTCGGCGTCGCTATACCCAAGACTGGCCGCTGTTGCCTTGAGTTCGTTCAGGTAACTCAGGCCGCGCAAATACCGGGCCTCGATTGACCCGCATTGCGCGCCAATCTCATAGGCGATGCCGACAGCGATGATCCCGTCACGGACCGATGGCTCATGTTTCAACGGGCCAAGGGCAAGGGCCGACTGGGCCGAAAAGGTAAGGGCGGCGAGGAGCAGTGTTCTGCGCATTTTAGGTTGTCCCGGTTGTGCCTGTTGCACTGACACATCGGGCGGGGCGGGGCGTTATGCAATATCAGCGCTATGATATGGAATGAACACACGCGGACTTTGGCCGGTAAGGTGGGTTTCAACCCACACCGGGCCGGGGCAGGTTCAACGTAAGGTGGGTTTCAACCCACCCTGCCCTGCCGCACAAGCCTTTGATTTATAAAGCTGGGCCTCTTTCAACCATGTCCAGCCAAAGGCATGGTCACTGTCACCGTAGCCGCGCAGATGCTCCAGCCGGGCCAGCGCCTCCGCCAAGGTCGGGCGGTGCCCTTCGGGAACCCACCACATGACGAAATGCATCTGGCCAAGCACTTCGAACCACTCCTGCCGGCGCTCATAAAATTGGCGGTGGACAGTGTTCCAGACAAAGGCCTCCAGCGTCTCGACACTTTCCCAGACCGTCAGGTTTGACACATATTGCGGATCGCCACCGATCTTGGCATCCGTATTGCCAACACCTGATTTTCGGGGCCCCGGTTCGCCCGACCCTTCCATCATCCAGACAAAGCCCGGCATGCGCTTGCCCAACCCATTGATCCGGTCGAGTGCCGCCATGAATTCGGCCACGCGCGGGTCATCGGTCGGGGCGAGCAACCGGCCGACGTTGAGTTCGGCCAGATGCATCGTGACCTCCGTCACACAGCGAAAAGGATCGTTGTCACTGCAACCCCAATCGTGGCCAGCGAACCCAAGACATGCAACAGAGTGCGCAGACTGCCCCCCCGGCCCAGTGGCCCGCCGCGGACGTAGATGATGGCATAGGCGATGCGGGCCGCCAGAAACACCCAGACAAACAGACCCAGCCACCACGCCCCGATACCCACCAGCATCGCAAGGATAGCAATCAAAACAAAGATCGGGATCGATTCGACGCTGTTGGCATGGGTTCGATCAACCCGGAACAGCGGATTCTCATCGCGCGCATCGGCCACTGGCCCGCCGGTCAGCTGGGCTTTTCCCTTCAGTGGGCCGACGATATTTGCCAGGATGATCGGGATCAGGCACACAAGTGTCAGACCCACGATGCTTGTTGAATACATCTCCATTGTCCACTCCGATGCGGTTATGGCGGGCAGGCTGTCAAAACCGCTCCGCCTGTTTGATTGATATGCGCCGGGTACGTTTTCAGACGGACCCTTTCTGGTTGGCCAAGGTTCGAGTTGCGTAACAGACCGAGGTGGATCGCTGCCCGATGCATTCTTCAGCGCCTCCTGTCAGCGGCTGGGCCAATCCCGGCCGCCGCTTTGCGAAAAAACGCCACGCCCAGAATGATCCCGACCGCTGCCAGTACCGCGACAAAACCGTAGGCCCATGTCGGGGCCAGCCCGCCCTGAATGGCGCGAAAGGTGAACCAGCTGGGCACGCCGCA
>JANOMH010000151.1:0-11998 GCA_031420215.1 Rhodobacterales bacterium
GCGACTGAATGATCTGCGCCACATCATCTATAAATCCGCCGATGCGCCGTGGCGGCGGACCCGCGAGAATTTGGGTCTGATGATGAAAGAGGGCCTGTTGAAGGAAAATATCGACGGCGAGGCGCTGGAATGGGCGCATCGGCGGATGGTGGTCCGGCGGGAGCAGCGCAAGATATTGATGGTGATTTCGGATGGAGCGCCGGTGGATGACAGCACCTTGTCGGTGAACCCAGCCAACTATCTGGAAAAGCATCTGCGCGATGTGATTGCGATGGTCGAAAAGCGCAAGGCAGTGGAATTGCTGGCGATTGGTATTGGGCATGATGTGACCCGGTATTATGACCGGGCGGTCACGATTACCGATGTTGACCAGCTGGCAGGGGCGATGACCGAGCAGCTTGCAGCCCTGTTCGACACTGATCCACGCAAGCGGGCGCGGGTGTTGGGGATGAATAAGGTCCGCCGGGCGGGCTGAAGGGTGGGAGCCTCCGGCGGGGATATTTAAGACCCAGAGAAATGGAAAACGTAAATGTTTCAGTCTTTTGAGGTTGCGAGCCGACCAGATCAGGGCCCGCCCCGGTTGATGGCCTTGCGCGAAGCGATGCATGGCGCCGGCGTCGATGGTTTCATCGTTCCCCGCGCCGATGCCCATCAGGGCGAATATGTCGCCCGCTGTGATGCGCGTCTGGCTTGGCTTACCGGATTCACCGGGTCGGCGGGGTTTTGTGCGGTTTTGTCGCAGGTCGCGGGCGTGTTCATTGATGGCCGCTA
This sequence comes from Rhodobacterales bacterium, assembly GCA_031420215.1. Classification (GTDB taxonomy): domain Bacteria; phylum Pseudomonadota; class Alphaproteobacteria; order Rhodobacterales; family Rhodobacteraceae; genus JANOMH01. Next base: position 772 of record JANOMH010000151.1, read on the forward strand.
CCGGATGCAGGTCCGCGCGCAGGTTGCGGATGTGTTCACACCGGTGCATTGGCCCGAGGTGAAGCTGGCCGATTGGCTGATTGAACAATTGCCGGATGGCGGCGTCGTGGGCTTTGATCCCTGGCTGCATACGGTCGATGAAGTCACCGGTCTACGCGAAAAGCTGGGGCCGAAGCGGATTGAATTGCGTGGCGTCGCTAATCTGGTCGATCAGCTATGGTCCGACCGCCCTGCCCCGCCGGATGCGAAATTCACCGCCTATCCGCTGGAGTTTGCGGGCGAGAGCCATGCAGACAAACGGGCGCGTCTGGCCAAGGTATTGGTTGAGGCCGGGCAGTCCGTCGCGGTTTTGACCCTGCCCGACAGTATCGCATGGCTGCTGAATATCCGCGGCACCGATGTGACCTGCAACCCTGTGCCGCAGGCTTTTGCTTTGCTCTATGCCGATGCGACCTGCGATTTGTTTTGCCGCGCGGGCAAGGCGGATGATGTGCTGGTGCATCTGGGCGATGCCGTCACAGTCCGCAATGAGGCGGAGTTTTCAAGTGCCTTGGCCAAACTGACCGGGACGGTCCGGCTGGATTACAAATCCGCGCCGCAGCATCTGGCTGATGTCATGACCGGGCTGACGCCGGTCAATGCCACCGACCCCTGCATCCTGCCCAAGGCCCGCAAGAATGCGGTGGAGATTGCAGGCACCAAGGTGGCGCATTTGCGTGATGCGGTCGCCATGGTCCAATTCCTGTGCTGGCTTGATGCCGAAGCCCCCAAGGGCGGGCTGACCGAGATTGCTGTGGTCAAGGCTTTGGAAGGGTTCAGACGGGCCACCAATGCCCTGCGCGATATCAGTTTTGAGACGATTTGCGGCGCCGGGGCCAATGGCGCGATTGTGCATTACCGCGTGACCGAAGAGACCAACCGGCCAGTGCGCGCGGGTGAGTTGTTGTTGGTGGATTCAGGCGGCCAATACCTGGACGGCACCACCGACATTACCCGCACCGTGGCCGTGGGTCCGGTTCCGCCAGATGCAGCGGCCTGTTACACGCGTGTTTTGCAGGGCGTCATTGCAATCAGCCGGGCGCGGTTTCCCAAGGGTGTCGGCGGCCAGCATCTGGATGCGCTGGCCCGGTTTCCGCAATGGGTGGCGGGCATGGATTATGACCATGGCACCGGGCATGGGGTCGGCGTGTTCCTCAGCGTGCATGAGGGTCCGCAAGGGATTTCGCGCCGGTCCGAAGTGCCGCTGGAACCGGGGATGATCCTGTCGAATGAACCGGGCTATTACCGCGAGGGCGCATTTGGCATCCGCATCGAAAACCTGATCGTGGTCCGCGAGGCCCCGGCCCTGCCCGGTGGTGATGACCGCAAGATGCTGGATTTCGAAACCCTGACATGGGTGCCGCTGGACCGCCGGTTGATTGATCGGTCCTTGTTGGCCGGGCCGGAACGCGACTGGGTGAATGCCTATCACCGCCAAGTGCTGGCGCTGATTGGCCCACGGGTTGAAGGGCCGGTACTGGACTGGCTGACTGCCGCCTGTGCCCCGCTGTGACATCAGGTCTTTACGTGGCACTGATATGACGCCACGGTACGCTGACCAACTGGGGGGCATCATGGCCGACTTTATCACGATACGCCCCGCCGATGGGCAATGGGTGATCCGCGCTGGTGGGGCGGTGCTGGGCGAAAGCGAGGCAGCGCTTGAGCTGACCGAGGGGACCTATCCGCCGGTGATCTATTTCCCGCGTTCGGATATCGCCATGGCGTTTCTGGAGAAATCCCCCACCACATCGACCTGCCCGCACAAGGGGACGGCCAGCTATTATTCCATCGTCGCACAGAACGGCACGATCAGGGATGCGGTCTGGTCCTATGAAACGCCGATAGCAGAGGTTGCACCGATTGCTGGCCTTTTGGCGTTTTATCCCAATAAGGTCGAGGTAGAACAGGTTTAGGGCATCTGGGGGGCCAAAAGCAGCAGGTCGCGCCGGGCATAGGCTTGCATCAGGGTGGTAAATGGCTGGTTGCGGATCATCCCGTCTTTCGCCTCGGTCGGCACTGTAGCGGTCAGAACCACGACGAAAGGTCCGCTTCCCATGACCGAAGTGACTGCCGGGGCGCCGATGATTGTTGCAAAGCTTTGGCCCGTGGTTTGGGTCGGCTGATCCTGCCAGCCGCTTTGCAATCTGGCCGCCGCAATGTCTGCCATGGCTTGGGTCGGGTAGATCAAGGCCACAAGGGCCGTTTCGGTGTCGGGCGTCGCCAGATCGGCCAGTAGCCCGATGGTCCAGAATGGCAAGTCAGAGGCGGGAACGGTGGGCATGGTCTGCTGGTCGGCCTGCCCATCCCCCGTCAGGTCCATGATCGGTGCATTGACCCCGAAGCTGAACGGGTCGGTCAGTAGTTTGACCTGAACCAGCCCGCCAAGCCCGGCCGGGGCCGTGTCAAGTGCCCCGAGCAGTGCCGCGATTTCAGGCTGATCGGCCAGCATGTCGCCAGAGGGTTGCATCAGGCTGGTCAGCACCGGCCATGTCCGGCTTTGCAACAGCAGATCGCCCTGCATCCCGATCCGCGATGCCATGCCCAGACCGTCGCCAAACGGGTCAGCCGGGTTCCGTGCGGCCAGATCAATCGCGCCATCTTCGCCCCCCCGAAACAGGGCAGGATAGCCCGCCTTTTCGGTTGCCTCATAGCCGTTGACCCGCAGGGCCAGCTGCACGCCCGCCATAGCGCCTGGGTCAAGCTGCAGCAGCATGGCGCTGTCCGGCAACCATTCGACGCTGATCGCCGCCCTGATCTGGTCGGGGGTAAAACCGACCAGCCCTTGCCATGCAGTGGCCGTGTCGGGGTTCACGACGTCTGACAAGTCCGGCAGGGTCGCGCGGTAATGCGGGCCAAGGTCGGACAGGAACAGCGGGTTCGTCCCGGTGGGCGGGGCGGACAGGGCGACAGCGGCAGCGCGCAGATCGATAAAATCAATCGCCCGACGGTCAGTCACCGGCCCCAGAAAGCTGAGCGGGAGCTGCGCCAGCAAGGCGCGGAACGGGTCGCTGCGTTGGTCGGCATGGGCCAAAGACCCCAGCAGGCAAAAAGTCAGAAGGGCGACATAAAACTGCTTCATGGTCATTACTCTATGCGCTCCGGCTGAACCGGATAGCGCAAGGATGGCCCGAACCGGTTTCTACCGGCAAGACAATTTGCCTTGGGGCGGCGCATTGGGCCAAATTTGCGCAACAATGGCCAAGCAGGCTCTGCGCAAAGGTGCCGAGAAAACAGGCGGGATTCTATTTTGGGGTTATTGATGCGCAAGTGAATACAACCCTAGGATGTATAACGCTGTGAATTCGTCATTTGCCACGAATTAGCCTAAAAAGTCACTTCGCTATTGCGGGCTGATCTGGCTAACTTTGACGTGTTGGGGATGGTGTGCCTTATGGCCAATGAAGACGAAAAGCCACAACAAGACCTGCTCGCGGATGAGGTGATCGACAACCTGTATGAGGTGGCGGTCGATCCCACCCGCTATGAAACCTTGCTGGATCATTGGGAAGAGATGATGCGCCCGCAGCGTGCTGTGGCCAATCAGGCCGCCCAGCCGCTGCTGCGCCAGTTCGACAGCCACTTTCAGCGCGCCGATCAGGTGCTGGACCGGATCATCAAGCAATCCTCCCCCACCGAAGCCGAAGCGATGTTAGCGCAGATCGAACGCACGGCGGCGTTTGTGGTGGATCGCAGTTTGACCGTAACGGCCGTGAACACCGCGGCCGCCGGGGGATTGGGGGTGACGCGCGGGGCGCGGGTGTCGGATCTGGCTTTGGGGCCGGGCGAGGCCGATTTGCTGACCCGCCAGATTGACCGGATGCTCAAGGGCAATTCATCCGCCCCGGTGGTGGTGCGGTCGCGCTCGGCCCGGGCCGACCGGTTGATCGTGTTGTATCTGCGGTTGGTCCGGCCTGAACGCGATCCGCCTTTTGTGATCGCGGTCACCTCGGAAATGGGCTGGCCAAAGGGGTTTTCCGATGTGCTGCGCGCCGCGTTCGACCTGACCCCTGCCGAAGTTGAGGTCGTGCGCGCACTGGCCGAGGGGCAGGCGCTGCATGATATCGCCGAAAGCCGGCATCGCAGCGTAGAGACGGTCCGCGCCCAGATGAAATCCATCATGCACAAGACCGAGACCCGCAGCCAGACCGAACTGGTCCGCCTCACGCTGTCGACGATGGAACTGGCCCATTCCGGGGCCGAGGATACCGAACACCTGCCCGAAGCGTCGACCGGCTTTGGCACGCTGGAACCGCGCCCGTTCTATTCAATGTTCCTGCCGGATAACCGCCGGCTGGACTACCTGATTTTGGGCGACCCGCAGGGCAAGCCCATGATGTTTTTCCCGCTGGATTACGGTCTGGTCCGCTGGCCAGCCAGTGCCGAGGCCGAAGCGAAACGGCGCGGGATCAAGATCATCGTGGCCGTCCGCCCCGGTTATGGCGGGTCAACCCCGTTGCCAAAAGGCACCCCGCATATCGCGCAGGTGGTGGATGATCTGGAGTTTCTGCTGGACAAGCTGGATGCGGGCCGGGTGCCGTTTGTCACCTTGGGCGGCGATAGTTTCATCGCTATGGCCTATTATGCAGCCTATCCCAACCGGGTCAGCGCGCTGATCGCCTGTGGCGGGGTGCTGCCCCTGACCCGGCCCGAGCAATATGAACGCATGGATAAATGGCACCGCTTCATTCTGGCAGGTGCCCGCTATACCCCGCATCTGTTGCCCTTCATGGTCAAGGCTGGCTTTGCGCTGGCCCGCCGCTTGGGCAAGCGGGGGTTTGTTCATGCAGTCTATGGCAAATCCAAAGCCGATGTCGCCACGTTTGAAATCCCCGAGGTGTTCGAAGCGATGGTCTGCGGCTCCGAAGTATCGCTGTCCGACACCCATTCTGCCCATGATGCGTTTTCGCGCGAAGTGATCCACCACGAGACCACCGATTGGTCAGCCGAGGTTGCCGGTCTGAAAGGGGCGATTCCGGTGCACTTCCTGAACGGTCTGCAAGATCCGCAGGTTCCCCCCGACACCCTGGCCGACTTCCAGCGCGATTACGACTGGATCGATTACCGGGTGTACCCCGATGCCGGGCAACTGGTGTTTTTCCTGAAATGGCGCGATGCGCTGACTTTGGCCGAGAGTTATTTAGCCTGACGTTTTTCGTTTTACCCTAAATGGGGTATGACGGCCAATCCCGACTCAGAGTATTGTTAATACATTGGTCCTGTTAGTTTCTAACCTGCCGCAAGGCACCAGAGCACATAGATAAGGCGTTCGGCGGAGGTGAGTGGCCGCTGTGTGTCAAATTTTCAAACCAGCCGAGTTTTCGGCAGATCAGGGCGGTTGAATGATGGCAATGGCACGGAAGTATTCGCGTGCTACACATCAGACAGCCGCTCTTATCCTTTTCCAAACCGGTCAACCGCAGCTTTTGGTCTTTGGGATCCGGCTGGGGGTATTCGCGGGCCTGCATTTGTCAGCAGTCATACCTGGGGATGCAAAAAACTGGGATACATCGCTGACCATTCCGGGGCTGCTGGACACAGAGCCTGATACCTACTGAGGGTCAGGGGCCCCCGCGCCTCAGGCCGCTGCACCCTGCAACAGCACCCGTGCCGCGCCACGGGCCGCCTCGGTCACAGTGTCACCGGCCAGCATCCGGGCAATCTCATCAACGCGGGCTTGCGGCGACAGTGGCACGACGCGGCTGGTGGTCACGTCGCCCTGCACCAGCTTTTCCACGCGCCAGTGATGCCCGGCCAGCGCCGCAACCTGTGGGCTATGCGTGACGACCAGAACCTGCCCGCGCGACGCCAGATCGGCCAGCCTGCGGCCCACTGCATCGGCAGTGGCCCCACCGACGCCGCGGTCAATCTCGTCAAATATCAGGGTTAGCCCAATCGCTTCGCGGGTCAGGCAAACCTTGAGCGCCAAAAGAAACCGGCTGAGTTCCCCGCCCGAGGCGATCTTGTCCAAAGCGCCCGCCGGGGCACCGGGGTTCGTGGCGACCTGAAACGACACAGCATCCGCGCCGTCGGGTCCCGGCTCGCCCGGACCAAGCGCCACGGTGAACACTGCCCGCTCCAGTTTCAGCGGGGCCAGTTCGGCGATCATGGCGGCAGTCAGGTTTTTCGCCGCGTGCTGTCGTTGGTTCGACAGCTGCTGCGCCTGTTCGGCATAGGCGGCCTGCGCATCGGTCAGCGCCGCCTGCCCCCGCGCGATATCCTTGCCCGACCCGTCCAAAGCCGCCAGCCGGTCGCGCAGACCATCGGCAAAACTGCCCAGATCATCGGGCAAAACGCCATGCTTGCGGGCCAGAGCGCGGATCGCGAACAGCCGCTCTTCGGTGGATTCCAACGTGCCGGGGTCAAAGCTAAGGGCATCGAGGCAATCGGCGACGCCTTGTTCGGCCTCGCCCAACGCCTCGATCGCGCGGGACAGGGCGGCAAGTGGCGCATCCAGCCTGCCATCTGCAGCAGCGGCGGCCCCGTCCAGCCAGCGGATTGCGTCGGTGATCATCCCTTCGGCCCCGTCATGGGTCAGGGCGGTATGGGCGCGGGCGATGTCGGTTCTGATCCGGGCAGCGCCCTGCATCAGGCGGCGGCTGGCATCCAGCGTGGCCTCTTCGCCCGGCACCGGGTTCAACTTGTCCAGTTCGGCCACGGCATGGCGCAGGAAATCCTCTTCGGCCTGCAGCGCCAAGCGGCTGGCACGGGCCTGATCCAGCGTCGTCTGGGCATTGCGTTGCGCGGTCCATGCGGCGCGGGTGGCGGCAAGGGCGGGCTGCGTTCCGGCGAATTCGTCCAACAGCTGCCGGTGCCCGCGTGGGTTCAACAGCCCCCGGTCATCCTGTTGGCCATGCAGTTCGACCAGACAATCCGACAGCGCGCGCAACACTTCGCCACTGACCCGGCGGTCATTGACCCATGCGGTTTTGCGCCCGTCGCGGGCATTGATCCGGCGCAGGATCACTTCGCCTTCGGCCTCGATCCCGGCCTCGGCCAGCACCGCATGGGCCGGATGACCGGGGGGCAGGTCGAACCATGCCGTCACCTCGCCCTGTTCGGCTCCGGCGCGGACCAGTTCGGCCCGGCCGCGCCAGCCCAGCACAAATCCCAACGCATCCAGCAGGATCGACTTGCCCGCCCCGGTTTCCCCGGTCAGCACATTCAGGCCGGGCTGAAACGCAAGTTCCAGCCGGTCGATGATCAACATGTCGCGTATGGAAAGCCCGCGCAGCATGGGCAAATGGTCCTTTTTGGCATCAGTTCCACGGCGTCAGGATGCGTGGGTTTCACCCACCCTACCAGATGTCGTAGGCTTGGGGAAAGGCATACCATAGGCGTAGGGTGGGTGAAACCCACGCGCCGATCACAACCATTCGCCGCGCAGGACCTGCCGGTAAATCGACGCCAGCCAGCTGTCGCCCACCAGTTGCGGTTGCAACCCTTGCCCGGTCAGCAGCGCATAGCTGTCCTGATACCAGACCGTTGAGCGGTAATTATGCCCCAGAATCGCCCCCGCCGTCTGCGCCTCGGCGGTCAGGCCCAAGGACAGGTAACATTCGACCAGCCGGTGCAGCGCCTCGGGGGTCTGGCTGGTGGTCTGGAACTGTTCAACCACGACCCGGAACCGGTTCAGTGCCGCCGTGTAATGCCCGCCCTTCAGGTAATAGCGCCCGATCTCCATCTCTTTCGCGGCCAGATGGTCAAAGGCCAGATCGAATTTCAGAATGGCGGACCGCGCATATTCGCTATCGGGGTATTGTTCGATCACCACCCGCAGGGCCTGCAGGGCCTGAAAGGTCAGCCCCTGATCGCGGCCAATTTCGTCAATCTGGTCGTAATAGGACAGGGCCAGCAGGTAAGACGCATAAGCCGCATCTTCGGATGTCGGGTAAAAATCGATGTAGCGCTGCGCCGAGGCGCGGCTTTCGGGATAGTTCCCATCGCTGTGAAAGGCAAAGGCCTGCATGATCAGCGCCCGCTTGGCCCATTCGGAATAGGGATACAGCCGCTCAATCTCGCCAAAGTAAAACGCTGCATCATCGCCACGGCTGCGGTTCAGTTCGAATTCGCCGCGCTGAAAAATCTCTTCGGCGGTATAGGCATCCAGCGCCCCTTCGACCTTTGGGTCGAACCCGCCGCATGCGACCAGCAGAGTGGCAGACAGCAACATTGCAGGCAGCCAAGCCCGGCGATGCGCTTTTGCCCCGTCATTTCCGCCTGACATACCCAGCCCCTTGACCCGTTTTGGCATCACATTCTCTTGGAGAGCCATCTTGTGCCCTCGATTGCCAAATCTCTAGCATGAAAGAATGGGAGGCAAAATGCCCGATTTTCCGGGACCGATCACAGCCCTGTTTGCGCCGTGACTAAAGTGATTCAACCCGGCCCAATCGCCCACCCCGTCCGCCCGCCCTGTCAGGCGACCAAAGCCAGGTCGGACAGATGCAGGGACGCACCGGGCAACCGGGCGGCGATACCAGCATCACATTTGACCAGCCGCCACGCGCCGGGAGTGCTAAACAGGGCCCGCAGCAACTGATTGGTCAGCGCATGCCCGGCTTTGTGCCCGGTATAGCGCCCCAGAATCGGTGCGGCTGCGGTGTTCAGATCGCCCAAAGCATCCAGCATCTTGTGCCGCACCGCCTCGTCTTCATGCCGCAACCCGCCAGGAGACAGGACTGTATCGCCGTCAATCACCACTGCATTCAGCAATGTTCCACCCAGGGCTTTGCCTTCTGCCTGCATTTGGGCCACATCCGCCTGCCGGCAAAACGTCCGGCTGTCACACAATTCGCGCACAAACGTGCCATTGGCCATGTTCAGCTTTTTGGCCTGATGGCCGATGGCGGCATCCGTAAAGTCGATGGTAAAATGGATGTGCAGGTTCTTGGCCGGGGACAGCCGCGCATAGGCATCACCCTGCGTCACAGTGACAGCTTGCAGCACTTCGATCGCCCAAAGTGGCGCGTCCAGTTCAGCCAATCCGGTATCAATGATCCCGCGCACAAAGTCGGCGGCAGACCCGTCAAGGATCGGGACTTCCGGCCCATCAATGTCGATCAGCGCATTATGCACCCCACACCCCGCGAGGGCCGCCATCAGATGTTCGATCGTCGACACCGAAACGCCTGCAAAGTTTTCGATCCGGGTGTTCAGCGGCGAGACAATAACATGATCCCAGCGCGCCGGAATCAATGGGTCAAGATCGGTGACGTCCGTCCGCCGGAAAACGATTCCCTGTCCGGCCCGCGCCGGATGCAACACCACAGCCGCAGGCTGGCCGGTGTGCAAACCGATTCCGGTAAAGGTCACATCATGTTGCAGCGTGGTTTGCACCGGCGGGTTTTCCTGTAAGGGCAGACAGCAACGATTGCTTAAGCTTTTGTGTTAAGAAGCATTTAGGCGCGCCACCGGGTTTGCTCAACTCACAGATTGTAACCAACTGAAACATTACGCTGCATTGCAGCAATTGATTCGTGCACTTCGATCATTTTGGCCGCTAAGCCCTTGATCCAAAACAAAGGGCCGCCAAATGGCAGCCCTTTGAAAGTTGAATATGACGCTACGTTTCTTCTTATCTCTGCCTGCGATTCACGTCCCGCAGGTCTGGATCACAAAATTATTTCAGTTCGCTTGCCGACGCAGAAAGGCCGGTATCTCAATTTTTTCCTGATCCGGGTCGGTTTCGGCTGCTTCGCGGTAGGCCGCGACAGGCGGCTGGTGCCGGGTGGCCGGGGCTACTTCTGGCGCATGCCCGGTCATCCGGTTGATCAGCGAATTGATCCCGAAACGGGGTTTGGTGTCTTCTGCCCTGGGCGCTTCGGCCCGCGCGCTTTCAGACCAGGGTGGCGCGTCAAACCGGGCGGCTTCGGCGCGAGATGCCGCATAGGATTGTGCGGCCGGTTGGGGGCGCGGGTCATGCAGCGGGGCGCGGTTGACGGCGGCATGCAACCGGGCCAATGCCTCGGGCGTTGGTGTGCCTGGGGCGGGGGCGCGAGGTGCTACAAAGGCCGCTGGTTCAGCTTCAAGCCGGGGGTCGGGGCGTTGGGCCGGGCGCGGTTCGGCGCGGGTTTGATAGGCCGGTTCGGGCAATGCGTCGGGTGCATAGCCTTGGTCAACCTCGGCATAATCATCCTGATACTGCGCCGGTTCGTCATACAGCGGCGCATCAAACAGGCTGGGTTCCGGCGCGTAGTCCTGAGCAGCAACCTGAGCCGCAGGGGCGCGTTCGGGCTCAAGGAAAGCGGGGCGCTGCGGTTCAACACGCGCAGCGGTCTGGCGCGGCGCCTCATCGGCATAGGCCGGGGTGGTGCGGGCGGTCAGTGGTTGGCGGGCCGGGGCAGCGGCGCGGGCCGCATAGGCCTGTTCGCTGGCCACTTGCTGGCGCAGTGGTTGCGCCATCGGACGGCGCGGCAGCGGCATGTCGGCATGGCTGACGGCGGCGTCGATGCCGGTGGCCACGACGGACACGCGCATCTTGCCTTCCATTGCGGTATCCAGCGTCGATCCGACGATGATATTCGCGTCCGGATCCACCTTTTCGCGGATTTTATTGGCCGCTTCGTCCAACTCAAACAGCGTCAGGTCATAGCCGCCGGTGATGTTGATCAACACCCCCTTGGCGCCTTCAAGGCTGATTTCATCCAAGAGCGGGTTGGCAATGGCTTTTTCAGCCGCCAGAACGGCGCGGTTTTCGCCCTCGGCCTCGCCTGTGCCCATCATCGCTTTGCCCATTTCGTCCATCACGGATCGGACATCGGCAAAATCAAGGTTGATGATGCCGGGGCGCACCATCAGATCGGTCACACCCTTAACGCCCTGATAGAGCACATCATCGGCCAGCGCGAAGGCGTCGGTGAATGTGGTGTGTTCGTTGGCGATGCGGAACAGGTTCTGGTTGGGAATGATGATCAGCGTATCGACGACCTTTTGCAGGGCCTCAATGCCCTCTTCGGCCTGACGCATCCGCTTGGCACCCTCAAACTGGAAGGGCTTGGTCACCACGCCCACGGTCAGCACACCCAGTTCACGCGCAGCCTGTGCGATGATCGGGGCCGCCCCGGTGCCGGTGCCGCCACCCATGCCGGCGGTGATAAAACACATATGCGCGCCGGCCAGGTGATCGACGATCTGTTCGATGGACTCTTCAGCAGCCGCAGCCCCAACCGAGGCGCGGGCCCCTGCC
>JANOMH010000152.1:0-3303 GCA_031420215.1 Rhodobacterales bacterium
GTGGGTCAACTGATTGCTTTGCCCGGAATCACCGTGGGGTCGGTCAAACTGGAAACCACCGATGGCCGGGTGGTGGCCCGCGCCCGGCTGGGCCAGATGACAGGCTTGCGCGCGGTCCGGATACAGGCGCCAGCACCAGCCGAAATGGCGGAATCGCCCGGATTTGCCGTCTCCAGACGGTCCTTGACATAATCAGGGGCAGACCCGGCCCGGCAAATAATCGCCCATCGCCGCATAATCCTGCTAGCGTGCGCTGCCTGAGAGAAGATACCCGATGGCGGCTTAGAGCCCATTGCGGACCTTATTTTTTTGCCCGGAATCAAGGCGCGTAGCGCCGCCGGGCAGCGCCTGACCGCCCCATCAGGGCAGGCGCTCCTGTAGCAGCGGTGCGTCGAACATCTACGGCAGTGGCGGCACTATAAAGCTCTGCAGAACCCGCATTGCTGCGCCCACCCGGCGGTCAGGCGCTGCCCTCTGTCCGGAGAGGCTGGTCAACTTCCGCTTCGTCCGCACAGCTGACCTTGGTCACTGATGGCGCTTGGCGCACAGGAACCTTTTGTCAGGTGGCGAACACTAGTCGGACTCTACTGACACGAACTTGGCACCTGTGTCATTGCGCTGCCCCGGCGATATGACCCGCACCTGCGCGGGCAGGGGTTGCAGAAACTGGCCACGCTCTGCCTCGAGTGCGACATATAACGCGGCAAGCGGCGCATCCAGATTGGTGCCCAGGGCCACCCTGTCGCCGTCCATGTCCGCCTTGGCCGAAACCACCGAGACGATATGCGCCACCCCATCGCGGATGCTGAAAATCGGGGCGCCAGATGAACCGAAATCCACATCGCAGGACATCACGATCACCCCGTCCTGCTGACCCAGTACGCCGCAGACCTGCTGCAACGACGGCGCTTCGGCCCGATCGGCGGCATAAGAGACCACAGCCACTTCGGCCCCGATCCCATCCGAGGACACGACATCAAAGGGCGTAATTTCGGTGGACCGGATCGGTTGGGTGAGTTGCAGCAGCGCCAGATCAAGCCGGCTGTTCTGGGCCGACACCGCGCCGGTGTGGACATAATCGGGCGGGGTCAAGGCCAGTCTGACATCGCGGTAAGCCAAGGCGCGGCCATTGCGCAATCCGGCCAGAAACTGAATCCGCGCCGGGTCTACCGCCAGTCCGGTATCGCGGTCAAACATGCAATGTGCGGCAGTCAGGACCAGATCGGGGGCAATCAGTGCCCCGGTGCAGAACCCCTTGCCGTCAATATCCAGCCGGCCCACGCCCTCCCATCCCCGCGCCTCTTCGCCAGTTTGCAGCGAGGTCAGGGTGGCATCTTGTGCCAAGCCCGGCTGCGCAGACCCGGCGAGCACCGCCAAAACCCATAAAAAATGCCGCATGCGTTGTCCTGCCCAAAAGCCCGCGTCTTGGGTGACGCAGTCCTGCGGCAAGATTACGGCATTTGTGGCAAAAGACCCGGAAAATCTTTGCCCCGCAGTGCAGGCGGTTGCGGTCCACCGGTGGCCCAGTCCAGCAGCTCAACCGTATGCACCACCGGCACCCCGGCGCGGGCCCCGATCTGCATCATGCAACCGATATTTCCCGCCGCGATCACATCTGGTGTCGTGGCCAGCAGGGTGCTGACTTTGCGGTCACCCAGCGCGCCCGAAATCACCGGCTGCATCAGGTTATAGGTCCCGGCAGAGCCACAGCACAGATGGCTGTCGGCAGGTTCAACCACGGTAAATCCGGCCCGTTTCAGCAGGTCTTTGGGGGCGGCTTTGATCTTTTGCCCATGTTGCAGCGAACAGGCCGCATGATAGGCGACCCGGATGTTTTTGGCTGCCTCGGCGGGCAGGTCAAGGCTGGTCAGCACTTCACTGATATCCTTGGCAATTGCGGCCACCGCTGCAGCCTTGGCCTGTAACGGATCGCCCGCAAACATATGCCCGTAATCTTTGACCGTGGTGCCGCAACCGCTGGTATTGATCACAATCGCGTCCAGCCCCGCGCCGGTCATTTCGGCATGAAACGCCGCGATATTCCGGGCCGCAGCGGCATGGCTGTCAGCAGTCCGGCCCATGTGATGGGTCAGCGCCCCGCAACAGCCCTGTCCTTTGGCAATCACCACGTCACAACCAGCCCGGGTCAACAGCCGGATCGTTGCGTCATTGATATCTGTGTTCAGCGCCCGTTGCGCACAGCCGGTCATCAGCGCCACCCGTTTGCGGCGGGGGCCGATCGCCGGGAACACCTGCGGGTCATCATTCCGGCTGACTGGCGGCACATGTCGCGGCGCCATTGCCAGCATCGCGCGCAGCCGGGGATCGGGGATCAGCCGGGCAAAGGGCCGGGCCAGTTTTGCCCCCAGCAAAGCCAGCCGGAACCGCCCCGGATAGGGCAGCACCCAAGCCAGCACCCGGCGCAGCAGCCGGTCCGACAGCGGTCGCTGATATTTGTCCTCGATATAGGCCCGCGCATGATCGACCAGATGCATGTAATCCACGCCGGATGGGCAGGTGGTGACGCAGGCCAGACAGGACAGGCAGCGGTCGATATGTCTGACCGTCGCCGCATCGGGGATGCGTTCGTTTTCCAGCATATCCTTGATCAGGTAAATCCGGCCGCGCGGGCTGTCCAATTCATCGCCCAACACCTGATAGGTCGGGCACGTCGCGGTGCAAAAGCCGCAATGCACACAGGCGCGCAGGATCTTGTTGGCCTCGGCGGTGGCCGGATCGGTCAGTTGGGCGGGGGTGAAATTGGTTTGCATCAGTCCATCAACCCCGCGTTCAATATCCCGCGCGGATCGAACTTTGCGCGTAACCCCTTGGCAAGCATCGCATTCGCAGGCGGCTCTGGCTGAAACGATTGCACCCGCGCCCGTGTCTCTGCCGACGCCTTGATCAGCGTCGCATGCCCCGTGAAAGGCCCGGTCACGCGGCGCAGATCAAGGCCCTCCGGGGCCAGAACCCAGACCAACCCGCCGCCCCAGTCATACCTGACCGGCATCCCCAGCCGGGCCACGATTGCCGGAGCATCCGACGGCTTGACGCTCAGCCGCCAGACATCGCCGGCCCGCCCGGCGACATCCACCACATCGCGGACCGCAGCCCAGTCAAAATCTACCACCTCGGCCAGCCCAAACCGGGCCAGCAAGTCCACCAGCCGTCCGGTCCGATAGGTGACCGACGCAGCAAACCCCTCGATCCGCAACCGGGTCAGCCCGGCCTCCGGATCATGCGCCGCGCCCGTCACTTCGAACGGCGAGCCCAGCCCGGCGGCCAATGCGGCCACGGCCCGGG
>JANOMH010000153.1:0-5341 GCA_031420215.1 Rhodobacterales bacterium
AGCGATTTGCGCATTGACCGCGAGGGCTTGCGGGTGTTGCGCAGGCTTGTGGAAACCGGGGCGGTGCTGGCGGTCGCGCGCGATATGGAAATGGGCGTCGTGGTGCGCGACGGCCCGGATGGCAAACCACAGCGGCTGGCCGTGGTCGAGCGCGAGATTGCGCAGGCGATGGCGCTGAAGGAATGGATCAGTTGCGGCGATGCCAGCGCCCGCGTCGCCAAATACCACATTTCCAGTGTTGGCCGCGCCGCATTGAAACGGCTGATGGCCGGGGCTGAAAACCGCGCCGGCGGATTTGCTGATGCGCAGACCGAATTTGGCATGCAGCACCGCGATATGGGTGACCGCGAAGTGATCGAGGATGGGTTGCTGCGCAATCTGCGCTCGAACCTGGCTGAAAGCCCGCTGTCGGGGCTGGCACGGCGCAAGGACAAAGACGGTTTGCCTTTTCTGCCGCGCGAACTGGTGGCCGCTGGCGAACGGTTGCGCGAGGATTTCGAACTGGCGCAGATGGGGCCAAAAGTCGCGCAAAACTGGGACCGGTTTTTGACCGGGCGCGACAAGGGTGCCTTTGACACCGGGCGCAATCACGGGCCCGGCGGCGGCGCGCAACCGGCAAGGGACCGGGTTGCGACGGCACTAACCGACCTTGGCCCCGGTCTGGGCGACGTGGCCCTGCGCTGCTGCTGCTTTCTGGAAGGGATGGAAAATCTGGAAAAGCGGATGGGCTGGTCCGCCCGGTCAGGCAAAATCGTGCTGCGTATCGCGCTGCAGCGGTTGCAACTGCATTATGAACGGACCACGGGGAAATTTGCGCCAAAGATTGGCTAGGGCGCTATGAAAGTTTGGCGATGGTCATGATGGCCGTGCGATGCACCTTGACGGCACTCTGAAAGGCATTCTCGATATCCGTGAACAACTTGGCGTATTCCTTTTCGCGCGGCGATTTGCGCAGGGCTGGCATCGCTTTCTTTTGTTCCTTGCCCAGCGAGATGCGCAACTTCTTAAGTGCCTCAATCCCGGTCTGGGCGGCCTTGAGTTCCGGGGCAGCTTGGTTCTTGTCTTTTTTGCTTTTTTCGACGGCCATGTCGCAGTGTTTTTCAATCGCTTTGCCCGCCATCACCGCCTTTTTGACGGTCACGGAAAACGGTTTGAACTGCAAATTGTCGGGCAGGTCGGGGTCATTTCCAGTCTTGTCGTCGGACTTGCTGTCGGGGGCAAGATCAAGGATCTTTTCGATCAACTTGTCAAATTTGGCAGCATAGGTGACCATTGTATTGTCGGTCTGTTTGTCGAACAAATCGCCTGCCTCAATCAATTCCTTGCGGTCCTTGGCGATCTTGGCCAGCAGATCCTGCAACTCTTTGGTGGTCTTGACCAGTTCGCGGCGCGCAATCTCGGCCGCTAGTTGTTCTTTCAGTCCGGCTTTCTTTGCCTTGGCCTCGGCGTCTTTTTGCTCTTTGTCGTGGTCGGCGATATCCTTGTCGATCCGGTCGGACAGGGTCTTCAAGTCATTGGCGGTCGACAAGGCTTCGTTTTCCAGGTTCTTGATTTTCAGTTGCACGGCCCACAACACATCGACCTCTTTGTCGAGCAACTTGTAGGTATCGGCAAAGACCTTGTTTTTTTTGAAGGCCGCCAGATTGTCGCCAGTCACACCATTCTCGCGGGCCTTGATCAGCGTGTCGGGCAACTTGCCTTCGAAGTTCTCGACCTTGCGGTAGGAATTGATAAAATCCGCCACCAGTGGCTTGATCGACTTCATGCCGAACTTGGCAACGTCGCCCGAAAGTTTCTTGTAAGCTCCGGCGTGGTCGTCCCATTTCTTGGCCATGGCGGCAATGCCTTTGTCTGAAAATCAGCTGCCCGAAAGCCGGGCGGGTAATGCCCAAGTCTTAACCGGGTCCGTGCATGACGCAAACAGAAAATGAGTGCTGCGGCCGGGGACGGGCCCCCGCCGCATATTGCCTTGGTCGGCGCGGGTCACGCCCATGCCAAAGACCACCCCCGCCAGGGCCCCACCAGCCAGCGGGGCCAGGATGAACAGCCACAGATCGGCCAAAGCCTTGCCGCCGACAAACAGCGCCGGGCCGATGGACCGGGCCGGGTTGACCGGCACGCCGGTGATACTGATCCCGACCAGATGGATCGGGGCCAAGGTCAGGCCGATCGCCAGACCAGCCATTGCCGCGGGAGCCTTGGCCTGGGTCGCGCCCTGCTCCAATTGCATGGCCACATTGTCTGACTGGCAGTTCTGCCCGCGCTGTCCTATTATACTGTCAATGATCACAGACTGATGGGAAACTTTTGTGCGCGACCTCAAGATACCTGACCAGCGTCACCCGGAAAAAGCACATCGCGCTGACAGCGTGCAGCCGAAAAAGCCCAGCTGGATCAGGGTCAAGGCCCCCACATCCGAAGGCTACAAGCAGACCCGCGATATTATCCGCGAACACAAACTGATCACGGTCTGCGAAGAGGCGGGTTGCCCGAATGTCGGCGAATGCTGGTCGCAAGGCCATGCCACGATGATGATCATGGGCGAGATTTGCACCCGCGGCTGCACGTTTTGCAACGTCGCCACCGGCAAACCCAATGCGCTGGATGCGTTCGAGCCGGGCCGCGTGGCTGATGCAGTGAAAAAGCTGGGGTTGAACCATGTGGTGATCACGTCCGTGGACCGTGACGATGTGGCCGATGGCGGGGCCGAACACTTTGCCCAGACCATCCGCGCCGTGCGCCGCCAGTCGCCGGGGACCACGATTGAGATTTTGACCCCGGATTTTTTACGCTGTGATCCCAGCGTATTGGAGACCGTTGTTCATGCTGGACCGGATGTGTTTAACCACAATCTGGAAACTGTTCCCGGCCTGTATCCCGAGGTTCGCCCCGGTGCGCGCTACTTTGCGTCCCTAAGGTTGCTGCAGCGGGTCAAAGAGATCGACCCCGCGATGTTCACCAAATCCGGGATCATGGTCGGGCTGGGCGAGGACCGGCAGTCAGTTCTGCAGGTCATGGACGACATGCGCGCTGCCGACATCGATTTTCTGACCATTGGCCAGTATCTGCAACCGACGCCTAAACACCACCGGGTCGATCGCTTTGTCACCCCCGAGGAATTCGCCAGCTATGAACAGGCGGCTTACGGCAAGGGCTTTCTGATGGTTTCCGCCACCCCGCTGACCCGGTCGTCCTATCACGCTGGCGATGATTTCGCGCGGTTGCGGGAGGCGCGGCGGGTGAAACTGGGGCGGGGTTAGGCGGGCGGGATGAACGGCTGCGCGATGTCTTGGAACACCGGCATAGCCTCGATCATAGCCGCATGCCGCGCCAGCGAGGGCAAGCTACTTGGGTCATACAGCCAGGGATGCGCCTCGCGCAGGAAACGCAGGGCGCAGGACACGGCGATATCGGCATGACCTATGGCCGACCCGAACCAGAACGGCCCGGCCCTTGCGGAGCGATCCGCCTCCAGTGCAGCCAGCACGGCCTTGATCTGCCCTTCACACCGCGCCACCCAGACTGGCGAAGTGACCTCATGCAGTCGCCGTTCATAAAACAGGCTCACCGCCTTTTCGGCCAGTCCACAGGCCAGCGCGGCCACCTGCAAGGCCCGCGCCCGCGCTGGTTGGTCGCGCGGCGTCATGGGTTCGGCCACCAGACTGTCCAGATAATCCAGTATCATATGGCTGTCGGTCAGCACCAAGCCATCATCCACCATCAACGTCGGCACCCGGCATAACGGGTTGATCGCGCCCAGTTGGTCCGCATCCCCGAACGCCGACCAGGGCCGGTGTTCAAATGGCAAGTCATACAGCCGCAAAGCAATCCCGACCCGCCGCACGAAGGGGCTGTCGTATTGGCCGATCAGAATCATGGCGCGGCAGCAGGCGTGATCGCAGGCACGATTTTCAGATAGGCCGCAATCGCCGCCCGGTCCGCATCTGCCAATTGCCCGGTATTCTTGACCACTTCGGCCATTTCGCCGCCCGCCGTATCAAATTCGGGGGTAAAGCCGGATTTCAGGTATTCGGCAATGTCGGCTTCGGACCAGGTCAGACGGCCCGGCGTGATATTGGGAATGCGCCCGTCGCCCGACGGATTCGGCGCGCCGCCCAGCCAATCACCGCGTGACAGCCCGCCCCGAATGTTGCGCGGGGTGTGGCATTCGGCGCAATGGCCCAACGCCTCGACCAGATAGCGGCCACGGGTTTGTTCTGGGGTCAGATCGCCTTGCACGACGAAATCAGACGTATCGAACAGCACTTTCCACAGGCCCACGGCCCGGCGGATGGAAAACGGAAAGCCCACCTGATGCGCTTGGCTGGGGGTGTCAGCGGCAGGCAACGTGCGCCAAAAGTTCACCAGATCCAGCATATCCTGCAGGCTGGACCTGCCATAGGACACATAGGGAAAGGCCGGATACAGATGGCGGCCATCCGGAGTGACCCCACGCTGGGCAGCATTGATGATTTGTGCGTCACTCCAAGCGCCAATGCCATTGACCGGGTCGGGCGAGATATTGGGCGCAATGAAGGTGCCAAAATCCGACGCAAACCGCTGACCGCCCGCCAGCACCGGGGTCAGGGAATAGGCGGCATCAGGTGCCGTGTGGCAAGAGGCACAACCCGCAATCGCAAAAACCACCGCGCCACGGGTACCATCGCCGGTCAACCCCGCCAGTGCTGCATCAGGCAATGGCACGGCAGGCGCACTGAGTATCCAGCCCGCGCCTGCCCCAAGAACCACCAAGAGCACCAGTCCACTTGTTACCTTGCCCAATGCGCGCATCCTTTTTCAGATGCCCGTCAAGTGCATCCAGTTATTGTGGTGCTGGCTTACGATAGCTTTCGTGGCAGCTGCCGCAAGCCCCACCGACGCCACCCATGGCAGCTTGCAGGCTGGCCAGGTCAACCCCGGCGGCAGTCTGCATGACCAAAGCTGCATCGTTCAACGCCGTCGCTTTGGCGATGACGTCATCCATATTGGTCCAGATCGCCGGCAAAGCCCGCGAGTCGGCGATGGTGTCACTGTCGGACCCTTCTGGCCACCAGCCTGATCCATCGACCGCGAGCACTGCAACCAGTTCGTCAGCAGCCGCTTGCGCTGCCACAGCGTCATATGGGGTTTCACCCTGAGCCATCCCGCCCAGAATGCCCAACTGTGCGCCACGTTCCTTCATATTGGCACTGCGCGCCGCCTCGGCAGCAACGGGGTCCAATGCGGTCTGAGCCACAGCAAAGCCAGCAATGGCGATCAGCGACACGGATAAAATCTTGGTCATACGGTTCATCAACATTTCTCCTTGGTTAGGACCGGCACTCGGTGGCAGGGTAGCTGT
>JANOMH010000154.1:0-1610 GCA_031420215.1 Rhodobacterales bacterium
CGCGCAGATGCGCCTGCAATGGTGGCAGGATGCGGTCGAGGAAATTGCCGCAGGCCAGCCGCCCCGCAAGCACGAGGTTGTTGGCCCTTTGGCGGCGGTGATGCCAGGGCTGCCACTGGCCTCGTTCAAGGCGCTGATTGCGGCCCGGCAGTGGGATATCTACACTGCACCCTTTGCCGACAGCGCGGAATTTCTGACCCACATGGACCAGACTTCGGGCGGATTGCTCTGGCTTGCGGCTTTGGCCCTGGGCGCTGATCCGGCGCAGGAGGGGCTGGTGCGCGGGATCGGAGTGGCCTCGGGGATTGCCAATTGGCTGACCGCCGCACCGGAATTGGCCGCACGGGGGCGGGTGCCTTTGGTTGATGACGGTGACGGGGCGCTGCGGGAATTGGCGCAACATGGGCTGGGGTTGTTGGCCAAGGCACGGGGCACGGATTTCGGCCCTGCTGTGCCCGCCCTCAGAACATCCTGGCGCGCCGGGGTCTTGTTGACCCAGGTCCGTGATGATCCGGACCGGGTCGCTGCGGGATCGCTCGGCACCTCGGAATTTCAGCGCCGCGCCAGCCTGATGTGGCGGGCGTTCAGCGGGCGCTGGTAAGGTTTGGCTGTTTTGCGCGCATCACCAGCCATAGCAGCGATGCCCCGGCCAGCGCCAGAAACGGCACCATCGCCAGATTGACCGCCGTCCAGCCCTGCACCACGTTCCCGCCCGAGCAGTTCATCAGCCCGCCAGAGGCAAGGCTGGCCAGGGTGACGCAGCCAAACACGATGGCGTCATTCATCCCCTGCACCCGACCGCGTTCATGCGGGGCATAGGCGGTGGTCAACATCGTGGTAGCCCCGATAAACCCGAAATTCCAGCCAAGCCCAAGCAGCACCAGCCCCAGATAAAAGCTCCATAAATGCGGCGTATCGGGGCTGAGATGGACCCCCATCAGGGCCGCCACGCCCGCCAGCCCAAGGATGGCAAGGCCAGTTGCGATGATCTTTTCTGCCCCAAACCGGGCCACCAGATGGCCAGTGAAGAACGACGGGGCAAACATGGCGAGCACATGCGCCGAAACGATATTGGCGGCGTCCGATTTGGCAAAGCCACAGCCCACCACGGCCAGCGGCGTGCTGGTCATCACCAGATTCATCAACGCATAGCTGACCATGCCACAGATTACTGCGACACCGATCACCGGGGTTTTCAGCAATTGCAGCCAACTGCGGCTGGCGGGCTCTCCGGCAGCAGGGGCGGGCGGTTTGGGCAAATCGAGTAACAGGAACAGGAACATGCCGACCGCATTGATCGCCATCCCCACCACATACGTGCCGACGAAAGGGACGGCGGTCAGCCCATCGGTCAGCCCCACAAGTTGCGGCCCGGTCAGTGCGGAAATCAACCCGCCTGCCATCACATAAGAAATCGCCTTGGGCCGATAGGTTTCCGACGCGGTGTCGGTCGCGGCAAAGCGATAGAACCCTTGGGCCGACATATACGTGCCAGTCAGATACGACCCCAGCAGAAACAGCCAGAAATTCCCGGTCGAGACCGCATAGGCCGCGATCCCCGATCCGATCAGCCCGCCGATAGAGCCGATGAAAAACCCGGTCTTGCGCCC
>JANOMH010000155.1:0-2830 GCA_031420215.1 Rhodobacterales bacterium
CATGCCCGCGTTGAACATCTCATCCGGGTTTGTGATATCCAGTGGAATGACCATGTTCACGGTCGAGGCCAGATCATTCATCTTGCCCGAAAAGTTAACCGCCGTGCCAGTTTCCGGATCATTCACGACGACCGACACATCCGCCGATTCCGCGCCCATCTCGTAATCAATCTGGTGCAGATCGGGGGTCGAGGTGACATAGGACCCGGCCACATTGTTCAGCGTCAAGACAACTTCGGCCGGGACAGCGGTGCCCGATTCCAAGATGCTGTCCAGCGAGATGGCATATTTCGCGGCGGTAACGTCATAGGTCAACTCTTCCGGGGTGCCGCTGACGGTCATGGTCATCCCGGTCTGGCGCAGCGCCGCCGAGACGACGGTTTCAACGCCATCCGTCGTATTGGTAATGGTCATCACATATTCTTCGGACATGGTCACCGAGACCGTGCCGTCGCCATTTTCAGTCAGCACCAGCGAGGCGAGATTCGCCTTGATCGACCCACCCTCCATCACCGAATTAATTCCCAGATCGGTGACGGTGACCGTTCCGCCGGACGCTACTTCTGACCCGATGGACATGCCGTCCTGGCCATACAGGCCCATGTTGGCTTTCCAGTCGTCCCAGACCTGCTGTGCCGTGACATCAGCATAGACTGCCGTGCTGCTCAGCAGCGCCGAAATGCACAGAGCGGGGCGCACAGCGCCAGTCGCCAAAGTCATAAATTTCATGTCAGAACCTTCCTTGTTGAAATGATCGCGCACTTGTCCCCTGCCTTGGCCCTTGGGTCAAGGTGGGGAAATCTGGACCCCAACTTAAGGGCGGATTAGAATAAACAAAAGATGGCAGTCCGCGAAAACTTGGGGCTTTGGGCAAAAGTTATGGTGATATCCGGGTCAGGTTGCGTGTCCGCTGCTGAGGCTGCGAAAATTTCACTATCCGACCCGCGATTACCGGCCTTTTGACTGGTGTTGGAGGCGGCGCAAACCCTTACATCAGGCCGCACAACGGGTTAGGACAGCTGGCAATCCGGCAAGCCGTCGGACTGAACCGAGGCCAGGGGGGGCGTTTGCCCATGGGACAATGCTAGAACAGGCCCGCGCCGCTTTTGACCAGGCCCTCAGTCTGGCACAGGGTTGGCTGCTCAGCCCGGCGGCCTGGACCCAATTCGGGCTGCTGATCGGGGCTTACGGGCTGTCAGTGCTGGCCAACCGGATCATCATGCCCCGGCTGCGGCAAATCCTGACGCCCGACGAAAGCAGCCTGTCGGTCCTGTCCAAAGCCCGGCGGTTCCTGCTGCTCTTTACCCCGCTTTTGCTGCCGCTGATCGCCTATGCACTGACAGCGGCCGGCGAACAGGTCACACGCTCGCTGTTCGGCTCGGGCGATGTGATCGCCTTTGGCAAACGGGTGTTTCTGTTCCTTGCCGCGCGGATCCTCGTCAAACAGATCGTGACTGATCCGTTCCTGAAGCTGCTGGGGCGGTTCATCCTGATCCCGATTGCCGCACTTTACGCGGTCGGCTTACTTGGGGTGATCAATACGGCCCTGACCAACTCTGTGCTCAGCCTTGGCAATATCAGCTTTTCGGCGATGTCATTGTTGCGCGGGGCAATTGCGGGCAGCCTGTTGTTCTGGCTGGGATCTTGGTCGAACAGCCAATCCTCGACCTATATCGAAAAACAACCGATGCGGCCCGCGATCCGGCAGTTGTCGATCAAGGCGATTGAGTTCAGCATCTTTGGCCTGGCCTTCCTGCTCTTGATGAACATCATGGGCATCAACCTGGCCTCACTCGCGGTGATCGGTGGGGCGGTCGGTGTGGGGCTGGGGTTCGGGCTGCAAAAAATCGCCTCGAACTTTATCTCGGGTGTCATCCTGTTGGTCGAGGGGCAAACCACTGTGGGCGATCTGGTGCGGATGAATGGGGGTGAGACGGGTAAGGTGGTCAAAATGACCGCCCGCGCCACTGTTTTGGCCGCCGAGGATGGCAGTTGGATCATCGTCCCGAACGAGGATTTCATCACCACCCGGGTGGTGAACTATTCCGACGCAGGCACCGTGCATCGCTATGAGGCTGCATTTCGCGTGGCCTACGGAGCCGACATCAATCTGATCCCGGCGCTGATCAAGTCGGCCGTAGCCACCCATCCTGCCGTGCTGGCCGCCCCAAACGGGCCGGATTGCGAATTGCGCGCTTTCGGGCCAGACGGCATCGAATTTGCCGCCGAGTTCTGGGTCGATGGGGCCCTGGACGGCAAGAAGTATATTTCCGACGTGCTGTTCCTGATCTGGAATGCGCTGCAGGCCAACAACATTGCCATGCCCAAACCCGGTGCGTAACGCACTGGTCATTGGCGCGGGGCCTGCCGGGCTGATGGCGGCTGACATGCTGTCGCAAGCCGGGCTGCGGGTAATTGTGGCCGAGGCAATGCCATCAGCCGGGCGGAAATTCCTGATGGCCGGAAAATCCGGTTTGAACCTGACGAAAGTCGGCCTGAACCTGTTCGCTGCCTATCCGAACCCCTCGCCTGCCCTTGCCGCCGCCCTGTCCGATTTCGGCCCGGTGCAGGTGATGGACTGGGCACGCGGGTTGGGGCAAGAGGTGTTTACCGGATCAACGGGCAGAGTGTTTCCGGTCAGCATGAAAGCCTCGCTCTTGCTGCGCGCTTGGTTGTTCCGGCTGGCGGCAGCGGGGGTCGAATTGCGCACCCGCTGGCGCTGGATTGGTTGGGATCAGGGGGCTGTGGTCTTTGAAACTCCTGCTGGACATCAAACGCTTACACCGGATGTCACCGTGCTGGCGCTGGGCGGGGCCAGCTGGGCGCGGCT
>JANOMH010000156.1:0-1936 GCA_031420215.1 Rhodobacterales bacterium
TGTCGGCCAAGAAGAAATGGCGCAAACTCGACGGCCAGAACCGGCTGCCCGAAATCATCGAAGGGGTTGAATCCCGCGACGGGATCAAGCACGAAATCAAAGCCGCCTGATCAACGCGTCACCAACTTTCGGGCATAGCTCGGCCTCTACCGCGCCTGACCTGTGACTGCCCAAAGCAATTTCCATAGCGCCATTGCCTGCATCCGTGGGGTCAAGATGCAGGCGTAGAAACAGCATCTGGTTCAACACGGCTGCCGGGGGCTCGCAATGCCACACGCCGCGTTTTTGCGACCAGTTGTGATAGCCGGGCAGGTCATGGCGCGCCTTGACGGCGATGACCCGGTCTTGGTGCCAGGGGACACCCCAATTCTGCTCGGCCGTTTTGTCAAACGCGACCACGCGGACCGGTTTGGCATTGGGCAACAGCGCCTGCAGGTGAGATCCAAAGCGGCCGTCGGGGCCAAGCGCCAGCTGCAGTCCGGCCCAAGGTCTAGCCTTGCACCAGGACGGGCAGACAATGTGAACGCCAGATCAAGCTGGGCAAGCGTCGCAGTGTCGAGCGCACCGCGCCACCACAAGTGGCCGGAGGTTCGAAGCGTGTCGAGATCAGTTTGCGTCATTCGGACTGGTCCAGCGGGTGTGGGTCAAGACCCACCTTACTTTTTTGCCGGTAAGGTGGGTTTCAACCCACCTCCCCCAGTTTTGTTCCAACCAATCCGACAAAATCATCCCCCCGCTTTTCGAAATTGTCATATTGGTCGAAACTGGCTGCGGCGGGGGCGAGCAGGACGACCTCGCCGGGCTGGGCCTCGGCCATCGCCCGTTCCACAGCGCGGGCCATGGTGGTGCAAATCTCTGCCTCCACCCCGGTCAATTGCCGGGCGAATTTCTGCGCCTCGCGCCCGATGACATAGGCCTTTTTCACCGATCCCAGATGGGGCAGCAAACCGCCCAGGCCGCCCTCCTTTTCCAGCCCGCCGCAAATCCAGCGGATATTGTCGAACGCCTGCAACGCCTTGGCCGCAGCGTCCACATTGGTGGCCTTGCTGTCATTGACATAGATCACCCCTCCCGCTTCGGCGATCCGCTGGCTGCGGTGCGGCAGGCCGGGGTAGCTTTGCAATGCGGCCTCGATCGCCTTTGGCCCCAGCCCGAGCGACCGGCACACCGCATAGGCGGCACAGGCGTTCTGGTGGTTGTGACTGCCCGGCAGCCCCTTGACCCCGCGCAGATCAATCGCCCCCACCTGCCGCCCTTTGCGCCATTCGGTCAGAAACCCTTTGCGCGCGAAAACGGTCCAGCCCTGACCGGTCAGTTTGTGGTCTACCGAAATCCGGATCACCCGGTCATCGGTGGGCCCTTCGGCCAGCTGGTTGGCCAGATATTGCCCTTCCGCCTCGTCCACCCCAATCACCGCCCGGTCCGGCCCACCTTCAGCAAACAACCGGCGCTTGGCCGCGAAATATCCGCCCGGCCCACCGTGCCGGTCCAGGTGATCGGGCGACAGGTTGGTGAACACTGCGATATCGGGGGTCAGCGCGCGGGCCAGATCGGTTTGATAGCTGGACAGTTCCAACACCACGACCTCTCCGTCCTGTGCGGGCGTCAGGTTCAACACCCCGACCCCGATATTGCCACCCAATTGGCTGGGCCGGCCCGAAGCCTGCAAGATATGGTGGATCAGCGCGGACGTCGTGGATTTGCCATTCGACCCGGTGACCGCCACAACGCGCGGCGTCACTTCGAAATCATCCCATTCATAGGTCGCAAAGGACCGGAAAAACAGGCCGATATCATTGTCGACCGGCACCCCTGCGCCCCATGCGGCGGCGATGGCCGGATGCGGTTTGGGATAAAGATGCGGGATCCCGGGCGAGGTGACGAGCACGCTTACATCGTCAAAGGCCCCGGGTCTGGTCAGGTCGCCAACCGTCAA
>JANOMH010000157.1:0-3224 GCA_031420215.1 Rhodobacterales bacterium
TCGGCAATAACGAGGTGTTGGACAAATGGCGGGCTGAGCTGGGGGTGAAACTGGTCAGCGAACTGCCTGCGACCAACCGGGTTCTGCCCGGAACGATGCCACAGTCCCGCCCGGACATGCCGATGATCACGCTGCAAGGCGTGGGCAGGCCGGTGTCGAAGCTGATCCTTGGGTGCGATAACCGGAACACGCTCGCCGAAGGGTCGATCATCTGGGATGCCTGGACCGAGGCCGGGGGTAATGCCTTTGACACCGGCTTTGTCTATGGCGGCGGATTGCATGAAACCGTGCTGGGCCAATGGATTGCCAAGCGCGGGGTCGCCGATGATATCGTGGTGATCGGCAAGGGGGCGCATACGCCCTATTGTGTGCCGGATGCGATCGGGGTGCAGCTGGATATCTCGCTGGAACGGCTCGGGCTGCCGCGCGTGCCGGTTTATATCATGCACCGCGACAATCCTGCCGTCCCGGTGGGCGAGTTTGTCGATGCGCTGAATGCGCTGCATCAGGCGGGCAAGATCGGCATTTTCGGCGGTTCGAACTGGACGCCGGAGCGGATGGCGCAGGCCAATGCCTATGCCGCCAAACATGGGCTGCAACCGATGCGCATTCTGAACAACAACCTGTCGCTCGCCGTGATGGAAAAACCGGTCTGGGCCGGATGTGTGACTTCTAACACGGCGGATATGCTGGACTTTCTGACGCAAAGCCAGAGCATTCATCTGTCCTGGTCCAGTCAGGCGCGGGGCTATTTCCTGCCTCAAACCCTGCGCGACCGACTGCCACAGGATACAAGGCCCGAAACCTGTTTTGGCTCGGCGGGCAATGCCGAACGGCGGCTGCGGGCGGAAACCCTGGCCACCGAACGGGGCGTGTCGGCGCATAATATCGCCACCGCCTGGGTGCTGGCGCAACCTTTCCCGTCTCTGGCGCTGATCGGGCCGCGCAGTCCGGGCGAAATCGTCTCGACCTTGCCCGGATTGGCGATTAACCTGACCCAAACCGAGGTGGAATGGCTGAATCTTAACCGCCAAAGCCGTTGAACCCATCACGAACCTTGAACGATCAGGCGTTGCCCCTCACTCCCTGATGTGGCATCACCAACCCGATAAATCTGAACGAAAGAGTTTAGCCCCGTGGCCGATTACGCAACCCGCCGGATCATGATGGTTGACACGCAAGTGCGGCCTTCGGATGTCACAAAATTCCCGATTATCGAGGCGATGCTGCATGTCCCGCGCGAGGATTACGTGCCTGCCGGGCAGCGCGAAGTTGCCTATATGGGCGAAAATATCGATCTGGGTGGCGGACGTGTGGCGCTGGACCCACGGACTCTGGCCAAGATGCTGGATGCGCTGGATATCCAACCCAAGGATGCGGTGCTCGATCTGGGCTGTGGCCTGGGTTATTCCACCGCAGTGATCGCCCGGCTGGCCGAATTTGTGGCCGGGGTCGAAAGTGACCCTGCCCAAGCCGTTCAGGCGCAGCGCAATTTGTCAAATAATGGCGTGGACAATGCCGCAGTGATTGCCGGGCCTTTGGCGGCAGGGGGGCCGAAATCCGCCCCCTATGACGTGATCATCCTGCAAGGGGCGGCGGTGCAAGTGCCCGTGACTGTTCTGGACCAGCTTAAAAACGGCGGTCGGATCGGTGCGATTTTTGCCGAAGGCGCGCTGGGCGTGGTTCGCATCGGGCACAAAACCAATGGCCATGTCGACTGGCGTTTTGCGTTCAACGCCGGTGCCCCGGTGCTGGCCGGATTCGAGGCGGCGGGTGGATTCGTTCTGTAATATCCGGCCCTTGGTCGGTTGTGTCATGATAAGAAAAGCAAAGCAGGGACCACACCCATGAGCATGTTCAAAGCTATCGCAAGTGCGGCAATGACCCTGGGGCTATTGCTGGGCAGCACCGCCCTGCGCGCCGATAGTTTGGCCGACGCGCTGTCGGCGGGTTATGAGAACAGCGGCCTGCTGGAACAGAACCGCGCTTTGCTGCGGGCCGCCGATGAAGATGTGGCGCAGGCGGTGTCGGCCCTGATGCCGATCATCAACTGGTCGGCGCAGGCGACTTCCAGTTTTCCGAGGACGAGTGGGTTCTTTTCCAGTGATGAAGTGAGCGCAGCACTTCGGATATCTGCCGAACTGACCCTGTATGACGGCGGGTCAAACCGGCTGGCGATTGACGGACAAAAGGAACTGGTGTTGGCGACGCGGGAATCGCTGATCAACGATGAACAGCAGGTCATGCTGCGGATCGTGCAGGCCTATATGAATGTGCGCCGGTCGAAGGAATTCGTCAATCTGCGCGAAAGCAACACACGCCTGATCACCCAGGAATTGCGCGCCGCTCAGGACCGGTTCGAAGTCGGCGAGGTGACCCGCACCGATGTGTCGCTGGCCGAGGCGCGGCTGGCTTCGGCCCGCAGCCAATTGGCGGGTGAACAGGGCGGATTGGCCCGCGCTTTGGCCGAATACGAGGCGGCAGTTGGCAAGCCTGCCCGCAATCTGGCGACGACCGGCCCCGCCCCGGTGGGCCAATCGATCCCGCAAGCCATTGATCTGGCCGTGCGCCAGCATCCGGCGATCCGGCAGGCGCAGCATTCCGTTGCAGCCGCCGAATTGAACATCGCCCGGGCCGAGGCCGCGATGCTGCCAACCGTGACGCTGCAGGCCAATGTCAATGTGGATTACACCTATGATTCAACGCAGAACCTGTCGCTGAACGTTGGTGGCCCGATCTATCAGGGCGGGCGGCTGTCGTCTCAGGTGCGCCAGTTCATGGCCCGGCGCGATGCGTCCCGCGCCAACCTGCTGGTGGTCACTCAGGGGGTCGAACAGACCGTGCTGAATGCCTATTCGCAACTGGAAGTGGCCCGCGCCAGCCGCGACGCATCAAACCGGCAGGTCGAAGCGGCGCAAGCCGCCTTTGACGGGATCCGCGAAGAAGCGACGCTGGGCGCGCGCACCACACTGGATGTGCTGAATGCCGAACAGGAACTGCTCGACGCGCGGGCCAACCTGATCTCGGCGATGGTCGATGAAACCGTGGCCAGCTATACGGTGCTGGCCTCGATGGGGCTGCTAACCGCGCAACATCTGGAGCTGAACGTGCAGCAATACGATCCGGCGGCCTATTACAATCTGGTCAAGGATGCCCCGACGATCCGGTCGCAACAGGGGGCGGCGCTGGACCGCGTGCTTGAAGCGATTGGCGACTGAACTTTG
>JANOMH010000158.1:0-2439 GCA_031420215.1 Rhodobacterales bacterium
CCAGATCGCCAACCGTCGCAGCGGGCCAGAGTTCAGCAGCCCTTGGGCGACGAGGATGCCTGCCACAAAAAACATCGCGCGGGGATGGTAGGCGATGATTGCCAGCCCGATCAGGACGACGGGCCAAAGCAGGTTGCGCCCCAGGTAGAACCGGGCGGCCAGATAGGCGAAACAGAGAGTGTAGAATACAAATTCATAGCCGATGGTCCAGGCCACGCCATAGAGCACCGGCACCGGCCAGATTGGCCCCAAGGCCAGAAAATTGCCGATCAGTTTTACGCCGAACAGCCAGAGCGGTGTCAGCTGTTCGGCAATCCGATCCTCGCCTTTGTAAATTCCCATCGGCAGAAACACGATAATCGTGACCCAGAGCACGGGGAATATCCGGGTAGCCCGGTTGATGATGAAATCCAGCGGGGTCTTGGTGCCCGCCAGCACCGGCCGCATGGTGACAAAGATCACAAAGCCGCTGATCGCAAAGAATAATTCGACGCCGTAGCGGAAGGATTCCATGGCATTGTCGAGCAACTCTGGCACCGACCAGCGCGGCAGGCCGGAATTCCAGATGTGATAGAACACCACGAGCAGGCAAAACAAGCCGCGTGCGCCGTGGATATAGGGGTTGAAAGAGGTCTGCTTTTGCATGGCTTTACTCGGTCCCTTGCAAACCAGCCCAGTGTTTCCACGGCAGGCTGTCGCGCCCCAGAAGTTTGGCCAAGGCGGTCACTTCGGGGGAAAAGATATCATGCAGTTGCGCCCGGCTGGCAGCATCCATTGGCGCAATCTCTTGTCTGATGTCGACACTGTTGGCCGACATCATCCGCGCCACGGGGCCGGACTTTTTGACCCGGGCCAAGGGTTCCTCCAACCCCAGTTTCCGCAATGCTGTCCCGCCGCTGCGCAGGATCTGCCTGACAACCGGAAACCGCGCCCGGTCACTTTCGTTGCGCCGTTCATGCAGGACCGCAGAAGTAAAGGTCGCATCGACCCCGGCAAAAGCATAAACCCGTTGCGCTGCGGCGTCGGGATTGGCGCTGATCTCTTCGGCCAAAAGCACCAGGATTTGATCGCGTGGAAAGACTGACAACCAGCGGGTCAGATGCGTGGCGTAAAGCCCTTGTTCGATATAGGCCGGGTTGTTGGCCAGCCCCTGCGCAAAGCTGATGGCACCAATGTGCCCCTTGATCACCTCATGCAGGTGGTTGGAATAGGCCCGCTCAATCGGGTCACGCAGCATCAGCAGGATTTTCATCGCGGGGTCATAAGCATAGACCCGGCCGGGCGTGCGCGGGTCGTGCAGATACGAAGGCGATGCCTCGAACCGGACCGGCTGAATGCCTGCTTGGGCAAAGTGGGTTTCATACCAGGCATAGCCCCGGTCGAAGTAATAGCTAAAGAAATCAACCTCTTTAGGGTCAGAAGCAGCGATCTGGGGATGCACTCCAAGTGCTGCGTGGACCCAGCTTGACGCGCATTTCTGGGCGCCGATGCCGATTATCGTGGGGCCATGTGGGCGGGTCATGATGCGTCCTTGGCAGGCATATCAAACCATGCCGGATGGGGGGATGGGGGTTCATTCTGGTTCTGCATGGCCATGCCCACAAACGGAATCAACAGCCGCCGCCCCTTGAAACCAACGGCGGCGGTCAGGCTATCACGTAGCGGGCTGATCTGGTCATAGATTTCGGTAATCCGGCGGGGCATGGCATTCAGCCCTTGTGCCGTCAGTAATTTGCACAGGGCGTGAACCTGAATTTCCCGCCGGGTATAGCCCAGATGCCGCCGCCACAAACGCCGCAACCCGGTGAGCGTCGTCATCGGGAAAGAGTCATAGTCGAAAAACGCGGTGGGGCAGGGTTTGATCCGGTTTTTGTTTACGGTTCCGGCGGGGTTCAGGTCGCGCAGGAACAGCCAGCGCAGCAGGGTGTCATCGCCCATGAAACCGACGGGTAGCCAGACCTGACCCAGCAGACGCCGAAACACCGGCCCCGGCATGGCGTAGAAATTGCCGGGCATGCCGTGATGCGCCAGAATCCGGGCGGCCCAGCTTTCGGATTGTCGCCCGCCGCGGGGCAGGGTCGAGATGACAAGCGCCTGTGGGCTGGCCTGCATGGTTTGCTCGACCGCGTCCAGTGACCCCGGCGAAATCCGCACATCACCGTCGATGAAGACATGCATATCCGCCGCAGGGTCGGCCAGCCGATGCACATAGACATCCCATGCATTGGCTTTGTCGCCGAGGGCAATGTTGACGGGCCGAATGCGCGCATCGCGCAAAGCCTCGGCCTGCACCAACGCAAGGGTCTGGTCGGTGGAGCCGTTTATCAGCACGGTGATTGTGTCAGTGGGGCGCAGACCGGCCTGCCGCACGGCCTCGATTGCCGCCAAAATCGCGGCGGCTTCGTTATGGGCGAACAAGACAACGGACCTAATCATGTG
>JANOMH010000159.1:0-2365 GCA_031420215.1 Rhodobacterales bacterium
CCCTCAACCTGCACCGGTTCGCGCACGTTGGCCCGAATGATGCGCAAAACCGTTTCGTCGAGCACGCTCTGCCCGTCCGCCCCGGCCCGACCCAGGCGCAGGATCGGTAGGTACAAACCCTCGTGGTAGATCTCCCGCCCCTCAGTGGAGAAACCCACCCCGCCAATGTCCACCACGTGGGAAGTGCAGGCGAACAGCGCCACCAGTTGGCCCCGCCAGAACGTGGGGCTCACCACCACGAAGTCGAACAGGTGCCCGGTACCCTTCCAGGGGTCGTTGGTGAGGAACACGTCACCGGGGGCCATGGTGTCAACAGGGAACTGCTCCAGGAAATGCCCGACCGAGGCCGCCATGGAGTTGATGTGCCCGGGGGTGCCGGTGACCGCCTGGGCCAACATATTGCCCACGGCATCATAGACCCCGGCAGACAGATCGCCAGCTTCGCGGACAGAGGTGGAAAAGGCGGTGCGGATCAGGGCCTGGGCCTGCTCCTCGACCACCGATATCAGCCGGTTCCACATGATCTGATTGGCGACGGTCATGAACTACGCTCAATATCGATGCAGCCATCTGCCCGGCCCATGGCGATGAACCCGGCGGGGATGATGATGGTGGTTTCGGATTCAGTAATGATTGCAGGGCCCTGGACGGTTTTGCCATCGGTCAGTTGGCCGCGCGGGGTCAGGGCGGCAGGGGTGTGTTTGCCCAAGGCCGGGGAAAACAGCGACCGCTCGTCAGCCTTGACAGGCTGCCTCGCCCTGACAGGCGGGGTCAATGGCGGCGGGGTCACCGGCGTGGTTGCATTGACCGCCCAGACTGTAATCTCGACGGCTAAACCGGTCACAGTGCGGCCGAAAAGACTGCTATATTCGGCCTCGAACAGGCTCAGATAGGCGGCGGCGCTGGGGGTAACGGCCAGGTCCTCGGGCAAGATGACCGGGATTTCCCAGCCTTGGCCGATATAGCGCATGTAGACCTTATGTTCGGCCAGAACCGTCGCTTGCGCATCGCAAGACAGAACAAAATCGGTGGCCTCTGCGCGGAGGGCATCGAACAAGCTGATGACTGCGCCCGCATCAAACGCGTCCAGCCGCATATAGACTGACCGCGTCGCCTCGAACGAATACGGCGCGCGCAAGAACCCGATCGCAGAGCCTACTCCCGCCCCGGGCGGCACGATCAGCCGGGTGATCCCCAGCTTTTCGCACAATCGCCCGGCATGTAGCGGGGCGGCCCCGCCAAATGCGATCATCGTGTAACCGGCCAGATCCTCGCCATTTTCAACGGCATGGACCCGGGCGGCATTGGCCATGTTTTCATCGACAACTTCGGACAGCCCGAAGGCAGCAGTAAGGGCGTCCAATTTCAGATGGATTTCCAGGGCTTTGGCTGCGGCTTCAGGGTCCAGAGGGATCGTGCCCCCGGCAAAACTGGCCGCATCCAGCCGCCCCAGAATCAGGTCGGCATCGGTGACCGCAGGGCGCAACCCGCCGCGCTGATAACAGGCAGGGCCAGGCTCGGACCCCGCACTTTCCGGCCCGACCCGGATTTGGTTCAAACTGTCGACATGTGCCAATGATCCACCGCCGGCCCCGATCTCGACCATATCGATCACCGGGATCGAAATTGGCATGCCCGAGCCCTTTTTGAACCGATAGGACCGGGCCACTTCGAATACCCGGGCAGTTTTCGGCGTGCCGTTCCGGATCAGGCAGATCTTGGCGGTGGTGCCGCCCATGTCAAACGACAGCACTTTGGACAGTCCATGCCGCCGTGCGATATCGGCGGCAAAAATCGCCCCTCCTGCCGGACCGGATTCCACTAGCCGAACGGGAAATTGTGCCGCCGAGTCCAACGAAATGATTCCGCCCCCTGAATGCATCAGAAAAATGGGGCAGTCCGCCCCGGTTTCCGCCAGTTTCGCACGCAGTCGCCCCAGATAGCTTTCCATCATCGGCTTTACATAAGCATTGGCGCAGGTCGTGTTGAACCGTTCGTATTCGCGCATTTGTGGCGACACGTCCGACGACAGTGAAACGGAAACGCCTGGATGCACCAGATGCAGAACCTCGCGGATCATCCGTTCATGGGCGGGGTTCAGGTAGCTGTGCAGCAGGCCGACGGCAAAGCTGTCATAGCCCTGCAAGCTGTGCGCCAATGCATCTACCTGTGGCTTATCCAATGGGATCAGTATGTTGCCGCTCGCGTCAATCCGTTCGCGCAACACATGCCGGTGATTGCGGGCAATGAGCGGCAAGGGCAGAGTCAGGTTCAGATCGTATTGTTCGAACCGGGATTCGGTGCGCATTTCGATGACATCCCGGAACCCTTCGGTCGTGATGAAAGCCGTGTGCGCCCCGCGCCG
>JANOMH010000160.1:0-1869 GCA_031420215.1 Rhodobacterales bacterium
GGTGGGGCTGGAATCGACGATCATCGGCTGCGACGGGGCGCCGGTTTTGCTGCGGGCGGGCGGGCTGCCGATTGAGGTGATCGAGGCCGCGTTGGGCCAAAAGCTGCAGCGACAGGCGGACCCGGCTGTGCCCAATGCCCCAGGGCAACTGGCCTCACATTACGCGCCAAAGGGACAGCTGCGGTTGAATGCGGCAGGGCCGCTGCCTGGCGAAGTGATGTTGGGCTTTGGTCCGGTTGAAGCCGCGCTGAATCTGTCGCGCACCGGCGATCTGGCCGAAGCCGCAGCCAATCTGTTCGGGCATCTGCACCAGCTGGACGCGCTGGGGGCGACCCATATCGCCGTCTCACCGATCCCGGATCACGGATTGGGGGCGGCGATCAATGACCGGCTGAGGCGGGCAGCGGCCCCGCGTTGTTAGCGCAAGGGTGGGTCAAGACCCACCTTACCAGGCAGTGTCAGGCAAAGGTGAGTGGATAACCCAAAAGCTGATTCTTGTGCGGCATGCACAGAGGTCAGGGCAGGGCGACAGGGATGATCCGACGCCGGCAATTCTTTTGGCTGCGAAGGCCCTTGTCCCGGTCCTGATGGAGTTGCGGGGCGACGCGGATTACTCCAGCCTGTATTTGCGGGCGGTCAATACGGCGCGGCCTTTTGCCGCCTACATGCAGCTTGGAATAATCATCGAGCAAGACCTGCGCGAGAGGCATCTTTCCCCGGTCCCGCTGGATGATTGGCAGGACCAGCTGCGGCATTCTTTTGCCGGTCAGGCCTTTGCCGATCAGGCCTTTGCCTTGCCGGGCGGTGAAAGCATGGTTCAGACCCGGACCCGTGGTTTGGGCGCGCCGGCGGCAATCAATGCAGCGGGCCATGGCAAGACCGATTGTGGTCAGCCATAGCAACCTGATCGCCGGTCTGCTGGCCGGTAATGACCGACAGTTTGGGTTTGAGGATTGAGCGCAAATGGCCAGTCCGGACGTGTTCATACTGACCCTGGAAAAGGGCTTGCCTGCCGGATGGGTCCGCCCAGGGGTGGTGGGTTAAAACCCACCTTACCTTTCTGTCTGCCCATATTCTTTTGCCCGTATTCTTTTGGCCCTAAATATCCCGGGGGGAGCGTAGCGGGGGGCTGGCCTCCCATTTTGACGGCCTATCCGGCCTGCTGGCGCTCATTATGGCTGCGCAGCTCTTCGGTCTCGCGCCGGGCATCGCGCAAACCATCC
Organism: Rhodobacterales bacterium; assembly: GCA_031420215.1. Taxonomy (GTDB): domain Bacteria; phylum Pseudomonadota; class Alphaproteobacteria; order Rhodobacterales; family Rhodobacteraceae; genus JANOMH01. Next base: position 1,224 of record JANOMH010000160.1, read on the forward strand.
ATGGCGGCGCGCAATTCGGCTTCAGTCTGGCTTAGCTGATTGGAAATCTCGGCCTCGCGTTGTTGCAGATAGATGATCGCCTGATCGCGGGTTTCTTCGGCCTCGTGCAAAGCCTGAGCCATTTTATCCAGCTCGCCGACATCGGCTTTGGTGACCCGGGTGAACCGGTAGATCAGCCAGTTCGCAAACCAGCCCAGACAAAACGAGATAAACAGGATGATCGCAGTTGCGATGATGAATTCGGTTCTGTTCACGCCTTGGTCCTTTTTCCCCTATTGACCCGATTCCGGCTGAACGGCTGCATCGGTAGGCCGGAACCGGGGTGTGACAGGTGTTATAGGAGTTGTGGGCGGAATGTAACCAGTGCCTTCACCCGCCGTATCAGCGGGAGCAACGGGATCAGGTCCCGGCGCCGCATCGCCCGTGGGCGGTGGCGTGCCTTCGGGCAGGATCAGGGTAAATTCGATCCGCCGGTTCGCTTCACGGCCAGCTTCGGTACCGTTATCGGCAATCGGGGTCGCTTCGCCATATCCTTTGGCTTCGAATCCGGTGACCGGGATGCGGCGACTGGCCAAAGCCACCAGCACTGCATCGGCGCGGCTTTGGCTCAGCTCCAGGTTCCTCTGGTCGCGCCCCTGACTGTCGG
>JANOMH010000161.1:0-2044 GCA_031420215.1 Rhodobacterales bacterium
TGCTGATCGGTGCGGGCACCGCCCGCACGGACGACTCCGATCTGACAGTGCGTGATTTGGGGGCGCGACACCAACCCATCCGCATCGTCATCGATGCCCGGCTCAGCCATGCGCCCCAAAGCCGCCTCGGCCAGTCTGCCAAGACACACCTCGTCTGGCTGTGCCATACAGCCGCTGCCCCCGCTGATGCCCGCGCCGATTGGGCAGCAACCGGGGCCACCCTGATCGAGTGCGCCGCCCACAAAGGACAGGTGAACCTGAGCGATGCCCTGCAACATCTCGCCACCCGCGGCCTGACCCGCATTTTCTGCGAAGGTGGGGCAACGCTCGCCGCCTCGTTGATCCAGTACCATCTGGTCGATGATCTGATCACCTTCACCGCCGGCAAACTGATCGGGGCCACCGGACTTGCGGCCATAGCCCCGCTCCCCGATAGTCCGCTGAAAGACGTGCCTCACCTGACCTTGGCCGAGTTCCGCCAGATCGGCCCCGACACATTGTGCCGCTGGACTATGCGCTAGCGATTTCCTTTTTGCTAAAATACTCCCGCCGGATGCTAAGCATTTTCACCAATGCCCGGTATTGCCCATCGACAGCCACGGCTCGGCAGGTGCCAAAGCGTCGCCGATCTGCAACAGCTCGATCGACACGTTGTCGGGACTGCGCACAAAGGCCATCCGCCCGTCGCGCGGCGGGCGGTTGATCAGCACACCAGCCGCTTGCAGATGCGCGCACATCGCATAAATATCGCCCACGCCGTAGGCCAGATGCCCGAAATGCCGCGCATCTGACGGCAGGCCTGCGTCGCCATCCCAGTTATAAGTCAACTCCACCGGGCAGTCCGGCTGCCCCGGTGCCGCCATGAACACCAGCGTGAACCGCCCGCCTTCGCTTTCGTTCCGGCGGGTTTCTTCCAGCCCCAGCAGCTTGTAGAACGCGATGGACTTTTCCAGATCCAACACCCGCACCATCGTATGTAGAAACTTCACCTGCATGGGACACCTCGCTTTCGACCCTCACCGTAACACAGTGTACAGCCAAGGCCACCCTTGCCGCAGCACACCCATATCTCGTATAACTTCGTACAGCATCCCCCACCCATGGGGCCCACCGGATTCGCAGATGAGGTTCCCATGCCAATAACCCCCGATCAACAGGCCGAGATTGACGCCGCCCGCAGCACCCCCCGCCAAACCCTGCGCGCCACATCCGAAGGGGCCGAGAAACACCTCTATACCGCCCACCCCATCCTCGATCACGGCTTCATCCGCCTGATCGACTATATGGGCGACGACGCCGCCATCGTGCAGGCCGCCCGCGTCAGCTACGGCGCTGGCACCAAACATGTGCAGAATGACGAAGGCCTGATCCGCTATCTGATGCGCCACTGGCATTCGACACCGTTTGAGATGTGCGAGATCAAGCTGCACGTCAAACTGCCGGTTTTCGTCGCCCGCCAGTGGATCAGGCACCGCACCGCCAATGTGAACGAATATTCGGCAAGGTATTCGATCCTCGACCGCGAGTTCTACATCCCCGCCCCCGAACACCTCGCCGCGCAGTCCGTGGTCAACAATCAGGGGAGGGGAGAGGTGCTGTCGGGCGAAGAATCCGCCCGCGTGCTGGAGCTGCTGAAATCCGACGCCAACCGCGCCTATGACCATTACGAGGCGATGCTAAGCCAAGCCCAACCTGACGGAACCCCCCAGCAGGGGCTTGCCCGCGAACTCGCCCGCATGAACCTGCCCGCCAACATCTACACCCAGTGGTATTGGAAGGTCGATCTGCACAACCTGTTCCACTTCCTGCGGCTCAGGGCCGACCCCCACGCGCAGTATGAAATCCGGGTGTATGCCGAGGCGATTGCCCGGGTGGTGGCGGATTGGGTGCCGCTGGCCTACGCGGCGTTCGAAGATTACCGGATGGGCGGGGTGACGCTGTCGAGCAAAGCGGTGGACTGCGTGCGGCGGATGCTTCGGGGGGAAGTGGTGACGCAGGAGACGAGCGGGATGAGCAAGGGGGAATGGCGGGAATTTGAGGGGGT
>JANOMH010000162.1:0-4978 GCA_031420215.1 Rhodobacterales bacterium
GCCTATTTCAAACTGATCGAAATCCCGTTGGTTTTCGACCTTTTGGATGAAGACGGCAATGCCGTGCCTGACGAAGACGACAGCGGCCCGGACACTGCAGATGCCGCAAGCCCGGGCGGCAATGATGAGGCCCGGGCCGCATGGGTGGCAGCATGGACCGAGGCGGCACCACGGGTCGATGCCGCAATTGCTGCAAATCCGGTGGCCGCCGACAAACTGCGCCTGGTGCGGGACTTTACATTAACCAAAGCTGAGGGCGGCGATTTCCCGGCTGCCCAAAAGTCATTGCAAACGCTGTTTGGGTTGATGGCCGCCGGCAAGCCATCGGGCCAGACCACCGGTGGGACTGAAGCAACTGCACGGAATCCCGCGATTGATCCAAAGGAACTGATCGGAAAGTTGCAACAGCTCAAACCCCGGATCGCGGCTATTGCTGAACCAGAGGGCGCCAGCCTGAACAAAGCCTATCTGACTGTCGTTACCCTTTTGAAAGCCGGTGATCTGGGGCAGGCATCCGAAGCAGTCGATGGCCTCACTGCGGCGGTAGCGCGGGCAGAGGCGGCCAGTTCGGCCACTGCCAAACCGGACACCGGGCAACCGGCACCTGACCCAAAACTCGCCAAAATCGGTGAAGCCGCCGAAAAGTTGCGTGGCTTGGTGACAGCTTTGTCCGCAAGCGCGGGGCGCAGCGCCATGCTGGACCTGCTGGACGGTGTTGCCGCAAAGGTCAGCGACGGCGAACCCGAGGTTGCATTGGGCGCCTTGAAACGGGTGCAGGATGGATTGAAACTTCAGGCCGAGGTTGACCGGCTGTCGCCACTGGTCAGTGCTGCCGCATCGGCGGGCAAGGTCGCTGATGTGAACGCGATGACCCTGTTGTTCAATATGGTTGCGGACAGCGTTCCCGCCGCAGACCATGCCAAGGCGATGACCAATCTTGCCCAGGTCGCGGCCATGATCGCGGCGGGCACGGCTGAACCCTCTGCCTTTGAGCGAGAGATTCCCGCCGATGTGCAGCCCTTTGCCATATCCAGGATCGAATGGGGCAAGACCCGCGGCAAGATGCGCAACCAGATCGAGTTGCTGCAGGACGCGATCGTCAAGGCCTGCGATGCAGCGGGCGACCTGAAAGAAGTCAGTGACAGTGTCGGAGACCTTCTGGAACACCTTCTGGGACTGGATGACCGTCTTGAGTCCAAATTGGACGAGATCGTGAATTCTGAATCGGGTGCCAAACGCGAGGCGCTGAAAAAAGAGGCCAGAACATTGCTGTCAGAATACTCAGGCGAGTTGGCGAAACCGTTCTTTGCCGATGTCGATAGCAACAACGGATTTACCAATGTCGCCGTAACCTCGACGGCCCGCGAGGCCCTGGCGGAAATCTCGAAGGTGCTTGCGGCCTGAGTTGGGCACTCGCGCGTCCGAGACCATGACTGGCCGGAGAAAGCAGGTGCAGGCCAGTTTGGCCTTCGCCTTGCGTCAGGTGCCGGACCCGAGCGGCACATAGTCCATATCATACTTGAAGTAACGTGGCCCGACCAGCGCGATCCCCTCTGGTGTGCGCCACTTTGGGTCGCAGGCAAAGGCAAGGGTGACGAGGCGTTGGCCGTAGCGCAGGCTATCGGTGGTGACAGGCATGCCGCTGTCAGCCTCGACCACGGTGATCAGATCGGGCGTTGTTGCCAGAACTTGCCCATCCCGCTCGGCGATCAGGAACTCGTTTTGGAAATCCAGCCGCAACATTTGCGACCGATACTGTTCGACCCCGGAAAAATTCGCCTTGCCACGGGCAAAGCCGCCCTCGGTCCGTCTTTCGATATCGGTGATGCGGCCATGAAACAGAATTTGCGCATCCAGCAAACCAGTCAGGGCCGCCACCGGATCTTCGTGCGCCAACCGTGCCGCCCGCAAGGTTTCGCCGATCTTGGCGCACAGGCTAAGCGTGCCGCGCACCACGGCCTGCTTGGCCATTGCCCCGGACATCGGGTAGAAACCCAGCATCGCCGATCCGCCCATTTCGATCGTCGCAGCCCGCGCCAACCGCTCGGTCCAGGCGTTCGAGACAGTTTGCAGGACCAGCGAATTGCCCTTGTCGTCGCACAGCACCATCGGCGTCGCTGACACGCCATGCATCGAGAATGTCTCCATCTGCAATTCCGGAAAAGCCCGGCCCATGCCGTCGCCATCGACCAACGGCAGCCCGGTCGCGGCTGCAACCACAAATGGCGTGGTTGAATTCAGCCCGCCCGCTTCGCCACACAGGACGGCATCGATCTTGCGCCCCATGACCTTTTCCAAAGCCCGGAAGGCATTGACCAACTCGTCGCCCTGCGGCAGTTTTTCGGCCATGACCGTGGGCGCACCCATCATGCAGGCGGGCACCACCAGCGCATCATCTGGCAATTCATCGACGTCAATCAGCGTGACCGGGCCGTATTTACGGATCGCCTGTTGGGCCATCAGCTTGCCGATATAGGGGTCGCCACCGCCGCCAGTGCCCAGCACCGCCCCACCGGTGGCAATATCTTCCATATCCTCTGCGCCGACCATACGGATGATGTTCATGACTGATCCTTTCAGACGGTGATCGGGCCAAAGGCCAGTGGAGTGAATGTCAGGTCCGGGTAGCCAAAGGCCTGCGGGCCGACGATTTTCATTGCTTCAGGCGTTTTCATCAGGGCATGAACCGGCAGGCCGATCACCGCGACACGCTGGCCATAGCGCAGAATCTCGGTGGTAATCGGCTCTCCGGTTTCCAGATCAAGGTTGATGATCAGGTCAGGGACCATGATGACGGGCACCCCGTCGACCCAGAGCACCAGATTTTCGTTCTGGATCGCAATCCGCCCCTCATGCCCGGCCCAGTCGCCCATCCCGGCAATCCTGGCTTCTCCCCGGGCAAAACCGCCGGTCAGTTCGCGGCGGATGTCGGTAATCTTGCCGGTAAAAAACAGCGTGGCCCCGGTGGTGGCCAGCACCCGTTCGACCACATTCAGCCGCCGCACGCGGGCATCCAGCACAGTGCGCCCGATACCGATGGCCTGACTTACGGTCCCCGGCACCGCTGTGCGCCGCACGAAGTCCATTCGCATCGGCGCAATGGCCAGCCCTGCCGCTGCCCCCATCGCGACCGAGGTATCGCGGGCAAAGCGTTCCAGCCAGAACATGTCCTGGACTGCCTTGAACACGACGACATTGCCTTTGTCATCGGCAATGGCGGCCGGGGCAGCGGCGGCACCATAGATGAAAAACGTGGTCATCTGCACCTCGGGAAAGGCGCGCCCCATGCCGTCGCCGTCGATCACCGGCAGCCCCGCCTGCGCGGCCGTAATCACCGGCTCCATCGCGTTGGCGCCGCCAATCTCGGCGCTGATCAGGGCGGCCATTTTTACTCCCAACGTGTCCTCCACCGCCCGCATGGCACGGTAACATTCGCCGCCTTCCTCGATCTTTTCGACGCCAACCACAGGCGCGCCGATGCCCCCAACCTCGCCGATCAGCGCGTCATCGGGCAAAGCGTCCAGCGACAGAACCCGCACCGTGGCCCCCTTGCGCAAAAGCTCCCGCGCCCGCAGCATGCCCACATAGGGGTTGCCACCGCCGCCGGTGCCCAATAACGCAGCCCCGATGGACATCGCTAAAAGGTCTTTTTCCTCAAGCGGATAGCCTTTATCCGACATGAAGCTCACCCACCGCCTTGACCCGGACCCGCGTGGCATTGCCGGGCAGATAGGCCAGCGGCACGTCCTCGACATCTACGATTTCAATGCTGTCCGGCCGTGCGCCAGCAGCAATCGCCGCCTCGGTCGCGCGGGCCTTGGCATCGGCCAAAGCGGCATCGCGGCCTATTTCGGCCAGCGCATAAACCCGGTCCACTTCGCCCGAAACCTGCGCGATTGCCGCCCCCACCGCATTGGCGACCGCGAAGTGGTTGGGCAGGATCAGTTCCAGCCCGGCAATCGGCCCTTCGACCAATATCGACCCGCCGCCGACCACGATGACCGGCAGCGGTTCGGCGGAAATCCGGGCACGTTCAACGCAATCTTCGAGCATGAAATTGATCCGGTCCCTTGCAGCGCGGATCAGGGTGGGGGTCAGATGCGCGACCTTGGTCTTGTCGCCCAGATCGGCCTTGTCGTTGGCCACGATGATGTCGGATGTGGTCAGGGTGGAACCGCCGAAGATCAGCGCCTCGGTGACAATCCGGTAGCCGACCGACTGCGGCCCCACGGTCGCCCCGCCGTCCAGCACCAGCGAGCCGCCGCCCAGCCCGATGGAAAACACATCCGGCATGCGGAAATTGGTGCGCACGCCACCCACTTCGACCGCCACCGTGGCCTGCCGGGGAAAGCCCTTTTGCAGCGATCCCACATCCGTGGTGGTCCCACCAATATCGACGACAATCGCATCGGCCACCCCGGACAGAAATGCCGCACCGCGCATGGAATTGGTCGGACCAGAGGCAAAAGTCAGCACCGGAAACCGCTCGGCAAAGGCCGCATCCATGAGGGTGCCGTCATTCTGGGTCAAAAAGAAACGGCCCTTGAAACCCACATCGGCCAAGGCCGCCCGGAACGCCGCGACCACATGCCGCGACAGATCGCGCAGACAACCGTTCATGATGGCGGCGTTTTCCCGCTCCAGCAGGCCAATCCGGCCGATGTCGCTGGACAGGGTGATATGCGCGCCGGGCAGGGCATCGGCAAAGATCGCACCGGCCTGCCGTTCGAAATCGGTCGAGACCGGCGAAAACACCGAAGTGATGGCGACGGAATTGATCCCCTTGGCCTTGATGTCGGCGGCAATGCCGCGCAATTCGGCCTCGTCCAGCGGGGAAATCACCCGGCCATCGAACTCGTTGCCGCCATGGGCCAGATACCAGTGATTGCCGATCACCTCGCGCAGATCGGTCGGCCAGTCAACCATCGGCGGCAGACTTTGCGTCGCCGGCAGGCAGAGCCGGACCGCAGCGGTGGGG
>JANOMH010000163.1:0-3584 GCA_031420215.1 Rhodobacterales bacterium
CCTCACCGGTGGGACCGACTTCAACGATCACCGCCTGATCTGGGCCAAGCTTGATCAGGTCCAGGCCAAGTATCCCGACATGGTCCTTCTCCACGGTGGCAGCCCCAAGGGTGCCGAACTCATCGCCGCCAAATGGGCCGAAGCTCGCAAGGTCACGCAGGTCGCCTTCAAGCCCGACTGGACCAAACACGCCAAGGCCGCGCCCTTCAAGCGCAACGACGCCATGCTGGACGTGCTGCCCGTGGGCGTTCTGGTCTTCCCGGGCAATGGCATTCAGGAAAACCTCGCCGACAAAGCCAAAAAGCTGGGTATCCCAGTCATGAAGTTCGAGAAGGGGGCGTGAGCCCCCTATTTTTCTTAGCCTACCGATCCGCGGCGTATGGCGGTAAAATATCAAATCGTAGCGGGCAATGTGTTTCGAATAATTCGAATGTTGCGCTTGCTTCGATTGCATGGCACACCCATCTCTAGATGAGACGCCCAACGGCGACGCAGGAGGGCAAAATGGCAGCATTGCACAAGGAACGCTTCTCGAACCGGCTACCGACAAAGGTCGAGATCAACAACGCAGACCAACTTCGTCACATCATCGCTTCACAAGTGACCGAGGGCCAACCAGTCGACCTCTCGCTCGCCGTCGACGGCGGAGAGACGCGAAACATCACACTTATGCCGGCGCTCACTGACACATTGCTCGATATTCTGCGCCTGATTTCAACTGGCCGTGGGTTTCGCATGATCCCGGTTGAAGCTGAGCTTACAACGCAGGAAGCGGCAGACATGCTGAATGTCTCCCGGCCCTTCCTGATCAAGTTGCTCGAAAAGGGCGACATCCCGTTCACAACGGTTGGTCGCCATCGTCGTGTCCGGGCAGAGGATCTTTTTGCCTACAGGGCTAAACGCGACCAAGCCCGATCTGATGCCCTGTCCGAACTTGCAGCGTTGGACTCCGAGGCCGACCTGATTTGAGCGGCCCGATGAACCGATACGCCGCCATCATTGATGCTTGCGTCCTTGGGGGTGGCCTCAAGAGGAACATCATTCTGAGTTTGGCAGAGGTCGGCTTGTTTCGACCCTACTGGTCCGCGCGCATTCTGGACGAGACCGAGGAGGCGATTCTGGCCATCTCGAAGGGTGCGGCTGATCCAAGCCATCAGCGCCGTGTTATCGAACGAGCATTTCCAGAGGCGATCGTGTTTCCGAACTCAGGTCCGGACCTGCTAGGCTTGTTGCCCGATCCGGGCGATGAGCATGTTTTGGCAGCCGCCATCGCAGCTCGCTGCGATACGCTTGTCACGGACAATCTCAAAGATTTCCCGCAGGACATACTGGATCGATGGGGCATAGAAGTCATGTCGCCCGACGATTTCATCACCAACGCGATGGATTTGGATCACGCGGTTGCAATCGGCGCGCTGCGAGACATGCGCGCACGGTTGAAAGATCCGAAGTATACGGTTTCGGCATTGGTGCTGAAGCTCGAAGGGCAGGGTTTACTGCAAACAGCAGATTTCTTGCGTGAGTATGAAAATTTAATTTGAACAGTTCCATGGCCCCAAAGTTGCCTGCCCATCACGGAGTTGACGCAACATGACCCGCTCCGGGTGGGTATCCCGCCGCGATCATTTGGACGCTGAACTACCGAGAGGAGACTTCAGGTTCATCGCTCTTGATGTCGAGACGGCCTGCAGCGACGCCGCCAGCATTTGTCAGATTGGCATAGCCTGCGTCCGACCGGACAATCGGATTGAAACTTTCGCAACCCTTGTGAACCCACACATGCGGTTCAGCAGCTTCAATATCCAACTCCATGGCATCGGGCCGGAGCACGTTGCCGAAGCACCAGACTTTCGGACAGCTTTTTCTCGTCTCTCACCACTCCTTTCGCGGCACCACCTCTTTCAACACAGCAGTTTTGACAAACGTGCGATCCACACTGCTTGCCTGTCGACGGCTCAAGACGCGCCGGATTGGACATGGGGCGACAGTGTAAAAATTGCGCGTCGGGCATGGCCTGAGTTTGTTGGTAGTGGTGGACACGGACTTGGGCATCTGAAAAGGCAACTCGGTCTCTCTTTCGAGCATCACGATGCTGGCGAAGATGCCAAAGCCGCCGCGATGGTTGTTTTGCTCGCTGAAGAACGGATGTCGATGAGCTTCGATGAAATCCTTGCAGCGCGAACCTCAAGGAAGCCCGTGGTGTGAACGGACCGCACCTTTGGTGGGACGGAGTGATTCAAAGTGCTCACTGCGACGGTATGAGACGACCTGCACATGTTCAAACCTGCTACGCGTCCCGGTGACCAACAGCGAACATAAAAGAATGCAGGAAGTGGTTAAGCTGACTTTGCTTGCAGCTTGATGGCCGCTTCCAGGGCAACCTCAGTGACGAACCGAAGTTTATGGCCTTCAACGATAAGTTCTTTGGCGCGCTCAATTTTCGTACCAAAATGCGTCGTGCGCCAATTCTTGGATGCGGTAGACGAGACGACGACATAGTCGGTTTTCCGGGTCGTGGTCTTACCAACCTCTCCGCCGCAGCGCTCAATTTCCTCGATTATGAAGTCGCGAGTGCCCATTCTCATCGGGCCGGTGAGGACAACGCAAGCGCCCTTGAGCGTGATCTGGGCTGCATTTCGGATAGGCTCATCGAGTTCAGCGGTGTTTCCAATGTTCGGAATCCCGGTGTCCACGTAGCCATCGCCAACCAAGAGCGCGATCCAGTTGCGAACCTCTTCTGATTCCTCTTCTGTAAGGATTTTGTCTGCCAGGGCAGCCTCGAGAGCACGCCACAAATCGCGAAACACCACGGACGACGACAGCACCATGCTATCGTGGAAACGTGAGAGCATCGCCTCGGCTTCGGCCTTCAAGATCAAGCCGTCGCAGACGATCCCCGCGCAGAAACCAAGAAACTCGTTCACTTCGTCGCGCTCAGAATAAGGGGCCGCCGCCTGGATTTCGCTGCGCTTTTCTCTGATGACGTTTTCCAGCGCAGTCATGAAATCATTCTGACCAGAAAAGCAGCGCGCGCGGATGTCTTCTGCCAGGTCAGCTGCGTCAGGGTCTTCGAAGAATTCTATAAACTTGTCCGCTTCTGCCAGAATTGCATCTTCTTCGCCGCTCTCGATCCGGTTGGAAGAAAGGGCACCTTGCAAGAACCCAATCCAATAGACTTCGCGTTTGCGGTCATTTGCACCTTTCTGAAGCTGATCCACATCAACGGCAGGCGCCGTGACTCAGGGCTGTGCACGATCGGAAAGCGACATGGATTATCCCCTAAAAAAGCACTTTTCAAACTCTAGGACGACCAGTTCGGCACAATCTACGTCTTTCAACAAGTTTGCTCTGGGCGCGTCACTTTTCGGAAGGAGTGCAAACATTGCCATCTGTCAGACGGGGAATCTGCCTGCTAGACTCAGCTCAAAGCAACGTTTGGTGAAAATGCCCGAACCGGCCCATCAGCTCGAAGTGTTTCCTCGCACGCTGCATTTTCGGCGGATTGATCCTGCACAAAACATGCGACGCTACTACAGGATGGCGATCCAGTGTGACCTGTTTGGCAGGGCGAGTCTTGTGCGGGA
>JANOMH010000164.1:0-1785 GCA_031420215.1 Rhodobacterales bacterium
TCTGGTCATGTGGTTCGGGTTTGACTGGCAGTCCAAGGCCGCTGTGGTCGTCATCATGGTGTTCTTCCCGGTGCTGGTGAATGCGGTGGCGGGCCTCGCTGACACCACTCAAATGCAGCGCGACCTGATGCGCACTTATGGGGCGGGATACTGGCAAACGCTGGTCAAACTGCGCTTGCCTGCGGCGATGCCGTTCATCTTTAACGGATTGAAAATCGCCACCACTTTGGCGCTGATCGGGGCGCTGGTAGCCGAATTTTTCGGCTCACCCACCCAAGGGCTGGGCTTTCGGATCTCAACTTCGTTCGGGCAGTTGGCGATTGATACGGTTTGGGCGGTAATTCTGGTTGCAGCCCTTGCCGGGAGCGCGTTTTATGGAGGGATGACGCTGATCGAACGGGCGGTCACTTTCTGGCACCCGTCGCAGCGCCGATAAAAAACTGAACGTAACCACCACAGGGGAAAAGATGATGAAAAAACTGATACTTGCCGCAACTGGTGTGCTGGGTCTGGCCGCACCGGCTTTTGCTCAGGATGATGTGACGCTGCAACTGAAGTGGGTCACGCAGGCGCAATTTGCGGGCTATTATGTGGCGCTGGAGCAGGGTTTTTACGAGGAAGAGGGTCTGAACGTGACCATCCTTCCCGGTGGCCCCGACATCGCCCCCGGTCAGGTGCTGGCCGGTGGCGGCGCTGATGTGATGATCGACTGGCTGCCATCCGCACTCGCCGCCCGCGAAAAAGGTCTGCCGATCGTGAACATCGCCCAGCCCTTTGCCAATTCCGGCCTGATGCTGACCTGCTGGAAAGATACCGGCATCACAGCGCCTGCTGACTTTGCTGGCCGCACCATTGGCGTGTGGTTCTATGGCAATGAATATCCGTTCCTGTCCTGGATGAGCCAGGTTGGCCTGACCACCGAAGGCGGTGACGGCGTGACGGTGCTGAAACAGGGGTTCAACGTTGATCCGCTGTTGCAGCGGCAGGCTGATTGCATCTCGACCATGACCTATAACGAATATGGTCAGGTGCTGGAATCGGGCGTGTCCGCGGATGATCTGGTCACCTTCAAATACTCGGATGTGGGCGTCGCCACGCTTGAGGACGGGTTGTATGTGCTGGAAGAAAACCTTGCCGATCCGGCGTTTTCTGACCGCATGGTCCGCTTTGTCCGCGCCTCGATGAAGGGCTGGCGCTATGCTGAAGAAAACCCAGGTGAGGCTGCACAGATCGTCATGGATAATGATGAAACTGGCGCGCAAACGCTGGCGCATCAGGAATTCATGATGGGCGAAGTGGCCAAACTGACCGCTGGTGCGACTGGCGCGCTGGACGAGGCTGCATTCCAGCTGACTGTTGATACACTGCTGGCCGGCGGGTCCGATCCAGTGATCACTGCCGCCCCGACGGGCGCGTTTACCCATGCAATCACGGATGCGGCGCTGCAATAAGCCGCTTTTGAACGGAATGATGGCGCGGGGGGAAACCCTCGCGCCGTTTTCTTGGGTAAATGTGGGTTTCACCCACCCTACGAGGTTGAAGATGGCGGTTCTTTTGGGCGTCGATACTGGCGGCACCTACACCGATGCGGTGTTGTTGGACGAGGGTGAGGCCCGCGTGTTGGCATCCGCCAAATCCCTGACTACCCGCCCCGATCTGGCGCTGGGCGTCGGTCGCGCGATTGATGCGGTTATGGCGCAGGCCGGGGTCAAACCCGCCGATGTCGCACTGGTGTCGCTGTCCACCACGCTGGCCACCAATGCCTTGGTCGAGGGGCAGGGCGGC
>JANOMH010000165.1:0-7827 GCA_031420215.1 Rhodobacterales bacterium
TCCACCGCATCCAGCACCAGGGTCTCGCCCGGCTTAATAGTGGCTGACACCATCTCCAGACTGTCGCATTGAAACAGCGGGGCCATGCCACCATAGGTCGTGGCGTGGTTCTTGGGACGGACCGCCAGATGCTGCTCTGCCTCGATCCGCTTGCCGTTCTTCAGGTATTCGGCGACCTTCTTGACGCTTTGGCAATTGCCCATTCGGGTCACCAGCAAGGCATCGGGCGTGTCGATGACGATGACGTCTTTCATGCCGACAACAGTGACCAGACGGCTGGTCGAGCGGACCATGGAATTGGTGGTTTCAACGGCGATAACATCGCCATGAAACACATTGCCCTGCGGGTTGGATTTGGAGATGCCATACATGGCGGTCCATGACCCCACATCAGACCAATCCACATTCAGCGGAGCAAGTGCGATCTTGTCGGTTTTTTCGAACACGATGGACTCAGTGGGGCCGGATGCGGCCAGGCCGAAATGTTCGGGGTTCAGTTCAAGACCGTCGTCGCACTGGTTGCCCAGACTGACAGCACGGCGGACATGGGCGACGCTGGCTGGATCAAACCTTTCATATTCGGCAATGATCGTGCGGGCGGCAAACATGCTGATCCCGCTGGCCCAATAGGCAATGTCGCTTTCGACCAGAAGGCGGGCCTTGCGGGTTGGCGGCTTTTCAACAAAGCGCTCGACCATGCGCAGGCCGGGATGATTGATCATCGGACCGCCGTCGGTGATGTAACCAAAGCCGGTTTCGGCATAACGCGGCTTGATCCCAAAGGTGATGATGCATCCGGCAAGGGCGGCATCGGCCATGGCCATGATCGTCAGGTTCAGATCGCCCTCGATCACATGATCGGCGGGGACCACAACCATCAGCGCATCGGGGTCAGCGGCATGCAACACCATAGCGGCGGCCAGAACGGCGGGGCCGGTGTTGCGGCCCATCGGTTCGTGGATCACTGATGCGGGGCAGTCAATCTCGGCCAATTGCGCCGACACAGTCGCGCGGTGGCGAACCGAAGACACGATGGTAGGCTGCTGATACCCGGGGCCATGGTGACGCATGACGGCCTCTTGAAAAAAGGTCCGGGTCGCGGCATCGCCAACTTTTTGAAATTGCTTGGGGCTTTGTGTCCGGGATACCGGCCACAGGCGAGTGCCGTTGCCACCGCAGATGATCAGGGGATGAATGCGTGTCATGATACCTCGGCCTAATTTAGGAATGAGCCGCTGAACGGGGATCGCGACAGGCGAAGCTGGGCTGATTTTCCGATATCACCGACCGTCAGCGCGCCATCTGCGGGGACCAGCGTAACGGGGACGAATATATCGCCCCGCGCCGCTGCCGCATTGGTGGCCGATGTCACGAGCACACGCACCGGAATGGTGCGTCCGTCGCTGATATCAAGAAAGGCCCGTTCTCCGTTCATCGCTTTGCCAAGTCCTTCGATGCTCATCTGTGTTTCAACTCTGACACCCACATTGGAATCAAAGAATGACAAAATTACGTCAATTGGAAGGACAGTTGCGCCTTCGAAAACCCCTTCCATCACCGTCACTTCGCAATCGCAAGGCAGCTGGAAATTTAGCACATCTCCGGCGTTCGAGTTGATCGAAAACACAACCTCTCCCTGTTTGGCCGCCGGATTCAGATAAGACACCTGCCCTGCCGTCGTGGCGCGCATCTCTTTGCCGACACGTTCGATAAACACTGGCCGGACCTCGACTGTTTGGGTGGCCCGGTTGAACAGCAACGTGGCGGTGAACAGGATCAGTGACAGCGACATCACGGCAACGGCCAGACTGCGGATGCGCAAGCGTGAAGGTTTGGCCTCTTTGCCACCAGCAGGCTTGGGTTTGGTCGGGCCGGAATAACTGAGCATTCCGCCCATTGACACAAAGTCGCCGGCGATAAAGCTGTTGATGATATAGCGCAGTTGCGGCAGGTGTTTGCCTGCGGGGTCCATGAACTGCAAAGTCATTTCACCGTCGCGCCGAGAGCCTACAACCACCACTTCGGGAAACAGGGTCACGCTGAAGCCGTCAAAATCAAACTGTAGCTTGATCACAGTGCGATGATCGCGCCACGCCGGGTCCAGAGAGCCGCTGATCGCCACATGGGCGGCAGTGACCGAAATGGCGATCCCGTCCAGCTTGTTGCCATCAATCGTTGCAGCAAACGGAATCGGCAGCAGCGGATGCTCGGTCTCATAGACAAAATCCTGCGGCATCACAGCCCGGCTGTCCACGCTGGACCGAGATGCAGCTGCAGCCGGGGTGTTTTTGGTGCTAGACCGGGTAAAGGGCTCGTTCATCTGGTGATTCTTTCACTCCATCCCGCGCCGCTCAAAACTGGGCCACCACGATGACTGCCAGCACCAACCCGACCAGGGTCAGCCCGTGATGGACAGTCGATTCCATGGCCTGATACCTGGCCGCAAAACTGATCGGAGCCCCGCCACCGGACGCGCCTTGCCGGGTCCATTTTTGGCGGTCCAGCCGGAACAGCACAAACGTTTTCACGATAGCCCCTGCGATTTGCCCGAAATACAAGATCGGTGGATGGGTAACCGGGAACCATGTGCCTCGGAACGCTGCGATAATTGCACAGAACATGTAGCGGGTTATCATAACCCAGCCAATATATATAGGGATAATGGTGACGCTGTCAGCGAAGGCTGCATAAGCAACAGCAATCGGTCCGACCAAAGTGGTCCACATCGATATCCGCTGATCAAGGATGGACCACCATGTAAAGAACCCGATCTTTGTCGGGCTCAGCTTTAGCGCCCGGCCATTGGTGCGCATCATATTGCCGAACCAGCGGACCATCAGAGTTTTGGAACTGTCATAAAACGTCGGGCGCGGCTGTGTCTCCATCGACCAGGACCGGACATCCGGCAGATAGGCCATCTCGTAGCCGTTCTTAAGCAGCCAGTACCATGTAGACTTGTCATCGCCGGTCAGAAACGTCACCCGGCCCAGCCGCCAATGGTCCAGAAAGTCATGGTTAATCCCGTTGATGAAATCCGGTTGGGTGGCCAGATCGGCGCGGAATACCGACATCCGGCCGGTCAAAGTCAGCACCCGGTTGGACAGGCCCATCGAACACATCATTACCTGACGCTGATTGAACCGCAGAATGAACCAGTCCCTGAACAGGTTCTGACGCTCGATCAACACGCCTTCGTCGGTGGTCAGTGCCCCCAGATTGGGGTTGGTGAACATCGGCGCAGATTGAGCGACCACATCCTGCGGCACACAGGTATCCCCGTCGACAAAGATGATGATGTCATGCCGCGTGGGCGCCTGCCGCGCGATCAATTGCAGCGTCCGGGCCAAGGCATCGCGTTTGCCGTTGGCCTTGATCCGGTCGATGATCAGCTTGACGTTGGAGGTGTCCTCGGGACAAGCGGCATAGAGCGTCTGAATCAGCCGTTCGTCGGCCCCGTCCACCACGGAACAGACAATCGTGGCCCCATCCTTGGCGCGGGCCGCCGCAATGAAAAGCTCTTTGTAGCACAGGATCGTCGCCTCGGTCCCGACCATATAGGTGGTGACCAGAAAGTAGGCATGCGACGGGATCTTTTGCGCATTAAAGCGGGCGAATGCCTTGGCTTTGCGGCGCGGGTAGACGATCCAGTGAAAGATTGCCGCACGGGTAAAGTTCAGCGCTGCCCATGAATACCGCCAGGTCCCAAGGAACCCCAGAATAAAAATGGTATTCGTGGCATGCTCTGCCTGGGTCAGAAAGCCAAACGGTATGAGGGTCGTCAATAAAACGACGACTGCCCAATAGGCCCCGTGTGACAGGAAAGTAACCATGGTGCCTTACCAGCAAATGCCCTGATACTGGCCCTCGGACACCATCGCACGGTTCATCCGGGTCAGATCAAGGACAGGGCGCGATTTGGCAGCCTTTTCCAGCGAGTCCACTGTGTTTTTATAGTAATTGCCCACCAAAATTGCACCGGTTCTGTCGATCAGCTCGTCCAGATTTTCAACCATCCGGTCCTTGAGGTCAGGGATCACATCATTGCCACGGCCTGCAGTGGAATTGTTGCTGGCATAGGCCTCATAGACATAGGGGTCATAGATATCGACTTTGACGCCGCTCTTGATCAGCCGGGCGGCCAGTTCGGCCAGCGGGCTTTCGCGCAGGTCATCGGTGCCGGGCTTGAAACTGATCCCGACAAAGCCGACGTGTTTGACGCCTGATGCTTCGACCATATCCTGCGCGCGTTGAATCTGCGCCTCGTTCGCCTCGACCACGGCGTTCAGCAGATGGGCGTTGACACCAGTTGCCCCAGCAAGGTGGCGCAGGGCGCGGACATCTTTGGGCAGGCAAGACCCGCCAAAGGCGAAACCGGGGCGCATGAAGTATTTGCTCATCGCCACTTTTTCATCGGAACACAGGATCTCCATCACGGTCTGGCCATCAAGGCCGGACGCTTTGGCGATATTGCCAATCTCGTTGGCGAAAGTAACCTTCACCGCCCGCCAAGTGTTCGACGTGTATTTCACCATCTCGGCAGTGCGCAGATCGACGACGTGGATCTTGCAGTTCAACCCGGCGTTCAGCGCGGTCAGGAAATCTGCGGTCGGTTTATCCTCGGCCCCGAACACGATCAGACCCGGATCATAATAATCCTCGATCGCGGTGCTTTCGCGCAGGAACTCAGGGTAGTAGCCGACGCCGAAATCTTTGCCCGCCACCTTGCCCGACGCTTTTTCCAACGCAGGGATACAAGTGCCATTGGTGCTGCCCGGCACAATCGTGGACCGGATCACAACCGAATGGAACGTGGATTTGTTGGCCAGCGCCTTGCCGATATTGGCACAAACGCCCTGCACATACGTCAGACCGACCGATCCATCCTCGGCACTCGGGGTGCCAACACAGACGAAACTCGCGTCCGTATTGTCGATGGCAAATTGCACATCATCAGTAGCGGTCAGCTTGCCCGCTTTGACGACCCGTGTGATCAGCTCATCCAGACCATTTTCAACAATCGGCGACAACCCGTCGTTGATCGACTTGATTTTACCCGGATCAACGTCAACCGCGATCACTTCATGGCCGTCACTTGCCAGACAGGCTGCCGAAACCACGCCGACATAGCCAATTCCAAACACACTTATTCTAGCCATCATTTTTCCTCATTTGCATTTCCACACATCGATATTTTCTCTGAAATATGAATAGGTTGGCCCATCTGTTCAAACAAAATTAACCCGACTACGCGGCTTTGGCAAATCTCGTGCCAATTGCGCTACAGTGCAAAAACCGGTGTCGCGCCTATTGTGGCGGCCTTTGCAATTCGACCAATATTTGGTGTGGGCCCCATCTGTCCATGGAAACAATTTTCGCGTTCAGGTTGCGCAACGCGCGGTTCCCGGCGACTCAGACCCGCCCGGCCTTGACCGCAGGAACCCAAAACGCCATTAACAAAGCAGATCAAACCCGCGAACCACCTTTCAGCCCTTTCTACCCTGCCATACGAAAGCCATGATCCAAAGGGGAAACCACAGTGCGGCACGCCCTTGTTTGCCTTATTGCGACATGTGTTCTGGCCGCCTGCGGTCAGGTGATCGTCATTAACATGAATGGCGGGGCGGGCGGCAGCATCCCGGCCGGCTTTGAGTTACTCTACAGCCCGGCCCCACATGCGTTCCGCTACTCCACAACACCCGAACCAGTGCGGCGCGGTGCAGTCAGCGAACGCTATGAACTGCGCGAAGGCGATTGCGGCGGGTCCGATTGCGGCAACTTCCGCGCCCGCGCCGAAATCACCCAGATCAAAGAACGTGTCACCGCCCGGCTGAACCGCGACATCTGGCTGGGCTGGAGCTTTTTCAACGACAATATCCGCTCTGTCAGCCGCGAGACCTCACTTGGCACGGTCGTCGGGCAATGGAAACTCGACGGCGAGCAGCCCGCGATTTTCCGGCTGATCCAGACCCCGCTCGGCGAGGGCGACTGGACCACATGCAATCCGGCAGTCTGTAACCGGGGCGGACTGCCCACGGATGATGTCGTCGTCCAGCTGGACGAAATGCGCCAGGCCGCCCGTTGGGGCGCTGCACAGAATACCGGCAATATTTGCCGCCTCTGGGGCATGCAGGCGCAGATGGGCCGCTGGGTTGATATCGTCGTGAACACCAATTTCGGCACCGATGGCTATGGCTATCTGCGCATCTGGATCAACGGCGAGATGCGCTGCAATTATACCGGCCAGCTGGTATCAGCCGAGCGGGCCCGCACCCTTGCTCTTGGCCCGACCCACCGGCGTGGCATCTTTAACAGCTATACCCAGCGCTGGACCCAGTTTCAGGGTGCTGCTCCCAAACCCACGCTTGTCGTCCACTACGACGAATTCCTGTCCGGCCTGTCCCGCGCTGATGTCGACACACGCCTGCGCGAGGCAAGCGGGATTGCCCCGGTCAACTAGCCAGACCTTTATTCCGCCGGTTGCCCGCTGCCCTGCGCCCTGCCAAAGGGCCAAAGTGCGCGCAGCCAGCTTGCCCGTTTGACGCGCTTGGCGTCGCCGCGCGTGACCAGCATCAGCATCGACGGGGTCACGATCAGGGTCAGGATCGTCGCAAAGGCCAGCCCAAAGACAATCGCGCTGGACAGCGAAATCCACCATTGGGTCGAAGGCGCGCCGATCGTGGTTTCGTGGTTCAGCAGTTCCAGGTTCAGGCCAAAGGCAATCGGCAACACCCCAAAGATCGCGGTCAGCGCGGTCAGCACCACGGGCCTGGCGCGTTCACGGCACGTCTCCAGAATGGCGTCGATCTTGTTCATCCCATCGTCACGCAGCTGGTCATAGGTGGCGATCAGCACAATGTTATTGTTCACCACGACGCCTGCCAGCGCGATCACCCCGATCCCGGACATCACCACACCAAACGGCTGGCCCATGATCATCAGGCCCAGAAACACCCCGATGGTCGACATTACTACAGCGGATAGCACCAACCCGACCGAGATGAAGCGGTTGAACTGCGCCAGCAGCACCACGAAAATCAGGAAAATCGCGGCGCCAAAGGCCTTGGCAAGGAACGCGCCCGCTGCGGCCTGTTCCTCGTCCTCGCCCGCCATGGTCCAGCGCAATCCTGTTTGGGTTAGCCCCTGTGCGGCAAAGGTTTCGTTCATCATGGCAGTGACAGCGTCGCGCACAGGCTGCGCCTGCACGCCCTCGCGGATACCGGCCTGAATGGTTACAGTGCGGGATCCGTCAATCCGGGTCAGCGTGCCGCTGGTGGCGGCAGCAACACGGGTCACAAAGTTCGAAATCGGGACGGAACCGAGGTCTGTTTCAATCCGCAATTGATCCAGCGCCGAAATCGTCCGTTGATCCTCGGGCAGGCGCAGCACGATATCGACCGCATCATCCGACCCGGCGGGCCGGAAATCCGACAGGCGCAGGCCAGTCGTCACCAGTTGCACCACGGACCCAAGCGACGAGGGCGACACCCCATAGCGGGCCGCTTCGCCCCGGTCGATCTGCAATTCCCAGTCAACTCCGGGCAGGGGCAGGCCGTTATCAATGTCGGTCACATCGGGAATGTCGGCCAGCAGCCCCGCAATCAACCGGGCCGCATCGTTCAGCCCGGCGGGGTCATCTGCCGACATCCGGATCTGGATCGCTTTGCCGCTTGACGGACCGGCCGCGGGCACCGAAACCTCGATATCGACGCCAGGAATGCCCTGCATTGCCACGCGCAGATCGGCCAGAATCGCATTGGCATTCTTGCGCTCGCGCCAATCGACAAACTCATACTGGATGGTGCCGATCACATCCGCAGGCGCAGAGTT
>JANOMH010000166.1:0-1947 GCA_031420215.1 Rhodobacterales bacterium
CGCCGCGTCATGGTTCATCGGCCCGGGCTGGAAATGGCCCGGCTGACCCCCGAGAACCGCGAGGAAATGCTGATTGACGATGTGATCTGGGTCAAACAGGCGCGGGTGGAACACATGACCTTTACCGACAGCTTACGCGAACGCGGGGTCGAGGTGGTGTTTCTGCGCGAATTGCTCGAGGAAACCCTGCGCGATATGGGCGCGCGCCGTTGGCTGCTGGAGGCACGGATCAATGACAATTCAGTGGGCGTCGGCCTGTCGGATGACTTGCTCGCCTGCCTGATGGAAATGGACGCCGAACCCCTGTCCGGCGTCCTGATCGGCGGCATGAACCGCGCCGAATTGCCGATCCCCCGCGCAGGTGCGCTGATCCCGATGCTGCGCCCGCAGGATTTCGTGCTGCCGCCGATGCCGAACCATATCTTTACCCGCGACACGACCTGCTGGATCTACGGCGGCGTCACCCTGAACCCGATGCACTGGCCCGCGCGGCGGCTGGAAACGCTGAACCTTGCTGCCGTGTATAAATTTCACCCGGATTTCAAGGATGCGGGTTTTCCGGTCTGGTGGGGTGACCCTTTGGTAGATCACGGTGCCGCCACACTGGAGGGCGGCGATGTGATGCCCGTGGGTAATGGCGTCGTGCTGATCGGCATGGGCGAACGCACCACGCCGCAGGCGGTGGGGCAGGTGGCAAAGGCGCTGTTCGCCGCACATGCTGCCAGCCGGGTGATTGCCTGCCAGTTTCCGCGCTCGCGCAGCGCCATGCATCTGGATACGGTTTTCACCTTTTGCGACCGCGATCTGGTGACGGTATTTGCCGAGGTGACGGATGCGATCCGGACCTATTCGATGCGCCCCGGCAAGGCGGGCAAGATCGACGTGACCGAGGAAACCAAACCCTTCCTCGCCGTGGTGGCCGAAGCCTTGGGCCTGAAAACTCTGCGCACCGTGCCCACCGGCGGCGATGCCTACGAGGCGCAGCGCGAGCAGTGGGATGATGCCAATAACTTGCTGTGCATCAGTCCCGGCGTGGTGGTCGGATACGAGCGGAACACCCATTCCAACACCCTGCTGCGCAAGGCAGGCGTCGAGGTGATCACCATTCCCGGGGCCGAACTGGGCCGGGGCCGGGGTGGGTCGCATTGCATGACCTGCCCGCTGATCCGCGACGCGGTTTAGGGAGACGAAGATGCCAATCAACCTGCACGGCCGCAGTTTCCTCGATCTGCTCGACTTCAGCCCCGCTGAAATCCGCTATCTGTTGCGGCTGGCGGGCAGTTTGAAAGAAGCGAAAGCCGCAGGCACTGAACAGCCGCGCCTGCGGGGCAAGAACATCGCCCTGATATTCGAGAAAGACAGCACCCGCACCCGGTCAGGGTTCGAGGTGGCGGCCTTTGATCAGGGCGCACAGGTCCCCTTTATCGGCCCCTCGGGCAGTCATATCGGGCTTACGGTAACCATGAAGGACTCGGCCCGCGTGCTGGGCCGGTTCTATGATGCCATCGAATACCGGGGCTTCGCGCAGGCCGATGCCGAGACCTTGGCGCAGTTTTCCGGCGTGCCGGTCTATAATGGGCTGACCGATGATTCCCACCCGACGCAGGTCCTGGCCGATCTGCTGACGATGCATGAATTTACCCACAAGCACCTGTCGGATATCAGCTTTTGCTACATCGGCGATGCCAGCGGCAATATGGCCGCATCGCTGATGGTCGGGGCGGCCCTGATCGGCATGGACATCCGGCTTTGCGCGCCGCGCGGGTTATGGCCCGATCCCGCCCTGGTCAAACGCTGCGAAAGTCTTGCTGCGATGCACGGCGGGCAGATTTTACTGACCGAGGATCTGGGCGCTGCGGCCAAGGGCTGTGACTATGTCTATACTGATGTCTGGGTGTCGATGGGCGAGGCCGACTCTGTCTGGGCCGAGCGGATCAAACTGCTCAC
>JANOMH010000167.1:0-3239 GCA_031420215.1 Rhodobacterales bacterium
AGCTATGATCTGCACATGGTCGAAGGCTGCATGACCTGCGCCAATTGCGGCTACAGCAAGTGCGGCTAACGTGCAGTCCGAACAGGGCAAAGCGGTTTTTGGGATGAAGGCCCGCTAAAACACAAAGTCGCTGAGAGACAAGGTTCCGCCAAGCCCTTGCTGCCCGAGACCGCTCACTTCGATACGACCTGCGGCCGACGTGATGATGGCAGAGAATCCTGTGTCGTCGATCGTCAGATCGGCAAAGGTCAATCCACTGGCGCTCAGGTCGATAATGTCGATCCCGACTTCGAAATCATAGATCGCGTCCTGAAAGCCCGATGCCGAGGTCCACACTGGTCCGAACACGAAACTGTCGGCCCCCGCGCCGCCGTTGAAACCGTCATCCCCGGCTCCGCCCACCAGCCTGTCGTTACCGCCGTCGAAATCGACGAGTGCGGTGCTGCCGCCCATTGCAATCAGCACGTCATCGCCCGCGCCGCCTTCGATCCAGCTGGAGGCAAAGGTGTTGGCGCTGCCGATCACGGTGTCATTGCCATCGCCGCCATAGGCGTTTCCGCCCAGATTGCTGTTGGGCAAAGACAGGGTATCATTGCCTGCGTCGCCGAACAGGTTGTCAAAGCCGGGTCCGCCATTGATCTTGTCGTTGCCGGCTCCGCCGTGCAGCTCGTCATTGCCTGCCCGCCCGGCCAGCCAGTCATTGCCGCCAAGGCCGAAGATGATGTCGTCGGCAGCGGTGCCGATGATGACATTGCCCGCATCGGTTCCCGCCGTGACAAAGTCACTGCCGGTGGTGAAGTCCGTCAGTTTGAACGCATGGACACCCGTGAAGCGTGCAGCAAAGTCGGTGGCGTCGAGAATGCCGTTGTCATTGATATCGCCCAGCAGCCAGGTGTTGCCGCCGGACACCGTGTAGAACACATCGGTCAGGCCGTTGCCCGCACCCGTCAATACGGCACCGGCGACCGGGGCCACGGCGATTGCGCCCTGAAACGAGAAGTAGCCGCCATTGTTGAAGTCGATCTGGTCACCCCCCGCCAAGCCGGCTCCTTCAAAATCCTGCACCAGAGTGATCGCCGACAGGTTTGAGTCCTCTGACGTCGGCGCCAGAAAGAATTTGAATATATCAGAGTCCGCGCCGCCATTCAGCGTGTCGCCCTGGCCGTAGCCTGCCAGGGTATCGGCACCAGCCCCGCCCGACAGATAGTCACTGCCCGTGCCGCCGCCTTCCAGATCGTCGTTACCAATGCCGCCGTAAAGCTGATCGTTGCCATCCAGCCCATTCAGATAATCGTCGCCATCCTGTCCGAACTGCCGGTCATCTCCGGCGTCGCCCCACAAATCATCATCGCCGGTGCCGCCGTAAATCAGGTCATTGCCGTCGCCGCCATTGATGTTGCCATCATCGCCGGCGCCACCAAACAGAGTGTCATTGCCTTCATCGCCGATCAGGAAAATGTCATCGCCAGCGCCACCAAAGATGATGTCATTGCCTGTTCCGCCAAAAATCCGGTCGCGGCCCGAACCGCCGGACAGAAAGTCGTGGCCACCGTCACCGCGGATGGTGTCATCGAGCCCGAAAAGATCCGTGCTGATGCCACCAAAAATGAAGTCATTGCCATCGCCGCCGCTCAGAATATCCGGGCCGCCGAATCCAAAGATATGGTCATTGCCGCCCAGACCGAACAATGTGTCAGCGACCGCCGTTCCCCAAAGTATCTTGCCCAGTTTCGTGCCGCTGATGATCGCCATGTTGTGCCTCACGATGTGAATGTTGCTTTATAGAAAAGAAGTAAGGTCGTGCCGCGCGCTATTTATGGCAATTGATTCGTCGGCAGACAGGGTTCTTGCTCAAGCACCGGAAATAATTGTGGCCAAGAGCTATGCACAGGGCACAAAGTCCGACGAATGTTGATATCAACTGACGAGAATGAAGAGGCTTGCGATGAACCAGTCCTCTGGTGCGACGGCTTTTCGATCCAAACAGAATGAGTTCTTCTTTGTGGCCCGGCACTACCGGAACATCAGTTTGTTTGCTTCTCAGTGGCGGGGTCAGTTAGTGTTGGGGACGCTGGGCAAGAGATCTGATGATCTGTCAGCGAATATTCATTTGCGCCGGACCGGCTGTGAAAACAAACCTGACCATTTTGTTCCGGGTCGACTGCGGCCGCGGTGCGGTGCTGGGCCGCCAGAGCAGATGGCATCCTGGCACGTTTTGTTGATCAACCTGGGCATCGGTCAAAAGTGATGTGAATGCGGGATGTGATGCCGAATGGGATTTTGGTTCTGGACTGCCGATTGGTCCGGCTAACAGGAATTTCAACTACTGATGAATAAGTTACACCTCGGCGTTAATGTAGCTTGATCGGTCAATGTCCGGTCTGTTACCCTGTTCTTCAAAGCTGCACAGCAGATGCAGCGCCAGACTGAGGCAGAATAACGGGCATGACAGCGGGCTTTCGCGGCACGTTTGTGATTTCATGGGCGCAGACCGAACTGGACGGGCAGCCCTGTGCCCCTCTGTCGGTGCTGCGCGTTGGCATGGAATGGTCTTGGACCGGGCCGGTGGTGCGGGTTGATGGCCCCACTGACATCCTGCCCCTTGGCGCCGCAATAGGAGAGGGCGCCCTGCATCAGCGCGCCGCAACCGCCATTGCCAGACACCGCGGCAGGCCATCAACTCCGCCGCAGATACCTGGCGTCGATCGGTCAGAGACCTCGGTCCTTGCCGACGGCTTTACCGTTACAGATGGCCACGATACGTGGACTGTCGGCTTGGTCTGGCTTGGTCCTGACAAACCACCATTGGCGATGTTTGCCGGCGGTCTGCCACCGCGCGACCGGGTGCTGTGGGTTGTCCACCATACACCTGACCGGGCAACGCCTCAGCCAGTTCCCAAAGGCGTGATCTGTTTTACCGTCGGCACCCTGATTTTGACCGAAACCGGCCCTCGCCCGGTTGAATTGCTGGTCGAAGGTGACCGGGTCCAGACCAAGGATAGCGGCTGTCAGGCGGTGCTGTGGATCGGCCGCCGCCGCCTGACTGGTGCCCGGCTATACGCGATGCCGGATCTGCGCCCGGTCCGGATCAACACCGGCGCGCTGGACCAGAATGTGCCGGATGCCGGGCTTGTCGTATCGCCAGACCACAGGATTGTGCTGCGCGGTCCGCGTGCCTGCGCCTTGTTCAATTGCGACGAAGTGCTGGTCCGGGCGCGGGATTTGATCAATGACCGGAC
>JANOMH010000168.1:0-2990 GCA_031420215.1 Rhodobacterales bacterium
GTCGATCGAAGCTGGCCTTTGGCTGGAAATGACCACCGCCAACGTGCCCAATCTGGCGATGATCAACCCCGCCGCCCCGCAGGCGCCGATCCGTCTGCCCTATCGCGGCAGTCAGGTGCTGATCGCCTATGACAGCGCCAAAATCGCCACCCCGCCGAAAACATTCGCCGATATCGTGGCTTGGGCCAAGGCCAATCCGGGCCGCTTCACCTATGGTCGTCCCGACAAGGGCGGCTCTGGTTCCAACTTTGTGATCCGCGCGATTCACGAGGCCAACGGGCTCGACCCCGCTGCCTTTACCGCCGAAAACTTTGAGGCGGCCAAGGCCGAGGAAATGCTGGCCAAGGCATGGGAAATCCTGCTCGACCTGCATCCCTACACCTTTGGCGAGGGCACCTATCCCGCAGGCAACACCCCCGCGCTGCAACTGCTGGCCGAAGGTGCTGTCGACATGATCCCGGCATGGTCGGATCAGGCATTGCAGGCCCTGAATCAAGGGGTTCTGCCCGAGACCGTCAAGGTCGTGCAACTGCAAGACCTCGCCCTCTGCGGTGGTTTTGCCTATTCGGCAATCCCGACCAATGCGACCGATCTGGACGGCGCGCTGCTGCTCGCCAATTTCATGCTCTCGGCACAAATGCAGGAATCCTGTGTGCGCGAAATCGGCGGCTTTCCGGGCATCGGCTGGGACAACCTGCCGGCCGAACTCAAGGACGAATACATCGACGTGATCCCGGTTTCGATCCCGACCTTCCCGTCGGGTGACTGGCAGACCGCCAAGAATGACGGCTGGTATCGCAACGTCGCCACGAACATTGTCCGCGACTGATGACCGATCTGCTTGCCCCGCCCAGAGTTGAAGGCTCTGGGCGGAAACTTGCATTGTCCGAAAGCCTTGCGGGGTTGGCGCTTGTCGCCGCCCCGCTTGGGCTGTTGCTGACCCTGATCCTGTTGCCCACCATGGCGATGATCGCGGGGACGTTGCAGGTTGAAACCGAGGCGGGCACGGGGTTCGGCTTTGGCCGCTATGCCGCGTTTTTCGCTGATGATTATGCCGTCGAGAACCTGCGCTATACCGTGGTCTGGACCCTGATCTCCTGCGTGACTGCCTTGGCCATTTCACTTGGTTTGGCGCTGTATCTGCGTTTTTCCAGCGGGCGGATTGCCACCATGATCAACGCCTTGGCGCTGTTCCCGCTATTCGTGCCCGCCATCATCATTTCCTATGCCCTCGTCCGGTTCCTTGGCCCGAACGGGCTGTTCCAACTGCTGCTCGAACAGGTCGGCATCACCGGCTACCGCACGCCTTACCTGACCCCCATCGGCCCCTATATCGGTTTTGTCTGGGAAAGCCTGCCCTTGCCAGTGCTGGTGCTTTCTGCCGGGCTAAGCCAAGTATCCGACCACGCTATCGAAGCCGCCCGCGATCTGGGGGCCGGGGCGCTGCGCATTCTGGTCGAGATTCTGTTGCCGCAGCTTAAACGCTCGCTCCTGATCTCATTCGCGCTGATCTTTCTGGGCGTCATCGGCAGCTATACCGTCCCCTATCTGCTCGGCCCGCCCGCCCCCGAAATGATGGGCGTGTTCATGCAACGCACATGGAGCAACCTGCAGGACGCCAAGGGTGCACAGGTGCAGGCAGTGATCCTGCTGCTGATGTCCTCGGTCGTGGGCGGGCTGTATATCGCGACCATGCTGCGCGGGCAGAGGGATGCCACATGACCCAGCGCCCCCCTTTTGGCGGTATCGCCCTGCTCTCGGCGATGGCGCTGCTGATGCTGGGGCCGATCCTGACCGTGCTGGTCTGGGCCTTTGCGGTGAAATGGCGTTACCCGAACCTGATCCCCACCGAATGGGGGTTGAAATACTGGACGCTGATGCTGGGCCGGTCCACCGTGATCGAGCCGATCCTGACCTCGCTCGCCTTGACCAGCATTGCCACCACATTGGCCGCGCTGATTTGCTGGCCCGCCGCCTATGCCTTTGCAAGGTTCAACTTTCCGGGGCGGCAGTTGCTGTTGTTCTCGTTCATCGCCGCACAGGCCGTGCCGAAATTCGCGCTGTTTGTCTCCATCGCCGTGGTGTTCCTGCGGCTCGGGCTGGTCGGCACGTTCTGGGGCGTGGTTGTCGTGCAGATGCTGTCGGCGGTGCTTTACATGATCTGGATCCCCACTGCTGCATTCCGGGGCATCCCGCCCGCACTGGAGGAGGCAGGCTTTGACCTTGGCGCCTCGCGCCTGCGGGTGTTCCTGCTGATCACTCTGCCGCAAGCCATGCCTGCATTGGCCGCCAGCTACGTTCTGGCCTTCGTCTCGATCCTGTTCGAGGTGGACTCAGCCCTGCTGATCGGTGCGCCGCAGATCACCACCATGCCGTTGCTGTTGTTCACACTCAGCGCACAGGTCATTGTCCAAGAAGCCGCCGTGCTCTGCGTGATGATCTGGGTGCCCTGTTTCGCCCTGCTGCTGCTGACCCGGCGGTTCATGAGTGCAAAGGGCATTGCCCAGGGGTTTGGAGCGTAAATGTTGAAGATTGACAACCTGACCAAGCGTTTCGCCCAGACCACCGCAGTATCTGGCGCGACATTTGATGTAGGTCTGGGCGAGTTAATCTGCCTGCTCGGCCCCTCGGGCTGTGGCAAGTCCACCCTGCTGCGGATGATCGCGGGGCTAACCCCGTCGGACGCCGGGCGGA
Organism: Rhodobacterales bacterium; assembly: GCA_031420215.1. Taxonomy (GTDB): domain Bacteria; phylum Pseudomonadota; class Alphaproteobacteria; order Rhodobacterales; family Rhodobacteraceae; genus JANOMH01. The sequence continues at coordinate 2,695 of JANOMH010000168.1, forward strand.
TCAGCATTGACGGGCAGGACGTGACTGCAGCACAGGCCAACAAACGCCCGACGGCTATGGTGTTTCAATCCCACGCCTTATGGAACCACATGTCTGTGGCGCAGAACGTCGCCTTTGGGCTGCGGGTGAAGGGGTTGCCCAAGGCGCAGATCGCCGAAAAGACCGCCGCCGCATTGGCCCTCGTCGGGTTAGACAAATTCGGGCAGCGCCGCCCCACCGAATTGTCCGGCGGTCAGGCGCAGCGCGTGGCTTTGGCCCGCTGCCTGGTGGTCGAGCCCAAGGTGCTGCTGATGGAC
>JANOMH010000169.1:0-2140 GCA_031420215.1 Rhodobacterales bacterium
CATTGGAATTTCTCATGATTGAAGCCAAACGCCAACCGATTTAACAGTGTTGGCACTCACAGCCCGCGAATGCGGGGGTCCAGCGCATCGCGCAACCCATCGCCGATGTAATTCACCGCCAGCACGGTCAGCGAAATACACAGGCCGGGCCAGATGACCCGTTCGGGGAAATCGGTCATCCGGTCGACGCTGTCGAACAGCAGCTTGCCCCATGTCGGGAAATCCGACGGGAACCCCAGCCCCAGAAACGACAGCGCCGATTCGGTGATGATCGCCGATGCCAGCCCCAAAGTGGCCGACACCATGATCGGCGACATCACATTGGGCAGCAGGTGTCTTGTGATCATCCGGCGCGACGGGGTGCCGATCGACCGGGCGGCGAGCACGAACTCGCGTTCTTTCAAGGCCAGCACATCGCCGCGCACGATCCGGGCGGTATGCATCCAGCTGGTGATGCCGATGCCACTGACAATCAGGATGAAGATCCCGGTTTCCGGGCCAAAGGTGGCGCGCAGCTGGTCGCGGAACAGCAACATCATGACCAAGAGCAGGGGAAGCAGCGGCAGGGCCAACACGAGGTCGGTAAAGCGCATCAATAGCCCGTCGAGCCGTTTGAAATAGCCCGCGATGACCCCGATCAACGTGCCCAGAAACAGGGCGAGCAACATCGCCGTCCAGCCCACTGCCAGTGAAATCTGCCCGCCGGCCATCAGATTGGCCATCACATCGCGGCCCAGATTGTCGGTGCCCAGCGGATGACCCCAGCTCCATTTCACATCCGTGCCCAGAAGGCCGGTGTAAAACGGGCGCATATCCTTGTTGCGCACATCCAGCTTGCCGGCATCGACGGTCCAGAGCCATGGGCCGATCAGCACAAACAGAGTGATGAAAATCAGGAACCCCAGCCCGATCACCGCCCCTTTGTGGGTTTTGAACTGGTCCCAGACATCCCACCACTGGTTGCGGGTTCGCACCTGTGCGACGGCCTTAGTCATAGCGGATCCTCGGGTCGAGGACGCCATAGAGGATATCGGCAATCAGGTTGAAGAGCACGATCAGCACGGCGAAAATAAAGGTCAGGGTCATCACCATCGGAATGTCATTGCCATGAATGGCAATGATCAGCAGCTGACCCAGCCCGTTCACCTTGAATACCTGTTCAGTGATGATCGCCCCGCCAAACACGCTCGGCACGCCCAAGGCGATCACTGTCACCACCGGGATCAGCGAATTGCGCAGCACATGTTTCAGCACCACGACCCGCTCGGTCATCCCCTTGGCCCGCGCGGTGCGCACATAATCCTGCGTCAGATTATCCAGCATCGAGGCGCGCATGTAGCGGCTGATCTGGCTGGCATTGAACAGCGCCAGCACGAACACCGGCATCGCCATCTGGCGCAACTGCTGCACAAAGCTGGGCCAGTCGTTGACCTCGAGCGTGGTGTCATAGATCGACGGGAACCAACCCAGATTGACCGAAAAGATCACGATCAGGATCACCCCGGTGAAGAACGTCGGCACGGAAAAGCCGACCATGCTGATCAGGGTGCCCAACTGGTCGAACCAGCTGTATTGCCGGGTGGCGCTGATGATCCCGATGGGCAGGGCGATCAGGACACCCACGACATAGGACATGCCCACCACCCACAGGGTTTGCGGAATCCGTTCGGCGATGGTGTCCATCACCGGGCTGCGGGATTGGAAACTGATGACCCGTTGCTTGCCTTCGGCAAAGCTGGTGCCAAAGACATGGTCAAACCAGACCTGTGGTTCGACGATGAAGAACTGGTTCATCCACAGCGCAAAGCGGACGTACCAGGCCTGATCGAGGCCCAATGCGGCGCGCATTCGTTCCTTGACCTCGGGCGGAACGGTCAGCGGAATTTCTGACATCGGATCGCCGGGGGCCAGCTCCAATAACAGAAAGATCACCAAAGCGATGAACAGAAGCGTCGGAATTGCCATCAGCAAACGGCGCAGGGTGAAGGTCAGCATGGGTGCCCCCGGGGGGTCGAAGAAAAAGGCGCGTGGGTTACACCCACCCTACGTAGGGTGGGTGCAACCAACACTCACCCTATCACACTTCCTCGACCACCATCAAATCCCGTACCGCCGCGCCTTTGGCATGGGCCAAGCCTTC
>JANOMH010000170.1:0-2342 GCA_031420215.1 Rhodobacterales bacterium
GTGTCTGCCTTAAACACCAGACGGCGTGGGAGAATTGTTGCTTGAATTTGACACAAAAGCGCGGTCCAAGCCCCATCGGGCAGCGATGTTGAAATCGTGTGGACGGCCAAGCCACAGGGCACATCGGCCGCGACAAAAGCCGCGAGATCCTGCGCCAGTGCCGCTTCATCAGGGTCTTCTATGGCCCTATTTTCATCCAAGGTCATGACTCAACCGAAATTGCGAGCAGCGTGATATGGGCAGCTTGGGCAAAGTCTGAAAGATCGATATCCGAGCTGCAGTGACAGCACAGTGCTTCGGCAGGTTGAGCCGGTGTCCGCAAGAACAACTCTACATTGTGTTGGTCAATCAAAACGGCAGTTTGCACACAGGTTTCGTCAACCGGAGCCAAATCTTGGGCAAAGAGCACTGCCAGTTCACCAGTCAGAAGGTCGGCGGCTGTGCGGCACAATTCATCCAACTGTTCCTGCGGCAGTTTCAACCGCACGCTGGAACACAGCACCATGCCGGTCGTCAGATCAGCATAGGCCACCACATTGCAGGCGGGAAACTGTCTGCAGAGTTGGTCAAGCTGATCCCGGATTGCCAATCGTTTTGACCCGCATGTGCCTGTGCCCCAATCCGATCACTGATCGCATGAATAAGTAAACGGAGTGTTCGCAGTTGCCATGAAAGTTGCGCCTGCTGGCAATGTCAGCTGTTTTCACCCCGCGCCATTGCCTGAAATGCCGCGATATCAGGGTCAACTGACCCCAGAGCGGGCCGTGGCGTCACAGCACTGTTTGTCAGTTCAGACCGGATGCGGCGGGGGATGATTGGGGTGGCCTGTGCGGCATTCGGATCGTCAGGACGGCCTTGCAACTGCCCATTCGGTTGACCGGGCCCTTGGGAAATAATCTGAACCAGCCGGGTCAGCTGATCAAAAAATGCCGTGGTTCCAGCGGCAGCCAAAGCAGCAGGGTCACCCAATGCCGCCAGTGATTGGGTCAAAGAAATGCTCAGGCAAGGCCCAGAAAACTGGCCATCAGTTTCTTTGTTGACCCGCTTGATAATGCGTTGGCGGTCACGTTCGACAAGGATCTTGTCGATCCGGGTCAGCAACAACAGGCTGCGCTGCTGCAACTCTGCAGTCATCGTCGCCCAAATCGCACTTTCGCTCTGACGCCAGGCCTGTGTCGCATGGGTGCACCAGATCACGCCGTCCGCCTCGGGCAGGACACGTTGCCAGACATTGGCCGACATATTTGGATCAGATATGCCGGGCATATCGATGATGTCGCATAGAGCAAGGGTTTCGGATTGTTCAAAGATGCGGATATAGGCGGTCTCGGCGATGGGGACATCCTCGAGTCGGGCAAGGCTGACCGGAATGGTTTTTCCTTGCAAATCAACCCGATGTGCCGGGGCGGTTCCATATGACAGCCAGACCGGCGGTAGCTGGGTTGCGGTCACTTGCACCGGCAAATGCTGCCCACCGGCCAACAAATTGGCCAACGTGCTTTTGCCAGCGCTGAATTCGCCCATCAGGGCAAGGCGTGGTCTGCGCTGACCTGTGACCCCTGACATTGGAACACCAACGAACATCTGGCCGGGTCCGGGATTGATCTTTTCCATATTCATGCAGAAAACCTCGTGAAAGTCTCGATTGTGGATTGCAGCGCGCTCCGCCGATCTTCTTGTTCCTGAAGGCCAAACATCTCTTTCAAATCAGAGGGGCTGGCGTCAGCCTTGCCCGCCACATTGAGCAGGATTGTCCGCTGCTCGGCCAAAAAATCCTGCACAAGCCGCTTGGTGGCCAAACACAACGCATCCGCTTGGTCGACCTTGAGGTCATGTAGCATCGGGTTTGTCTCGGTCTTGATGAGGTCGTGGAATTTTGACGCAAAAGCCTGATACCCCCGGCGCCGGAACCACCAGCTTTTCCACCAACTCCCCTGCAGGTCGAGGGCGATGGTCTGGCCCAGCGTCACCGGTGGCGGCACCCGCAAACTGGCGGGGATTTCGATTTGAAACTGGTCAGGCGGGCAATTGACCAATTTGGAAAACAGCTCAATCAGCCCAACGCGGGCACCAACCAGCGCGGTCTGAGCGGTCTTTTGCATGCCGATCCCGAACTTAAGATAGTTCGCGCGCAACAATATCCGCAGGCCATCCGGGCTATAATGCCACGGGCTGTTTTCGCCATAAAGCTCCAGATGCGAGATCAGGGCAGAGGTCGCCCGTTCCAGAAAGCTGCGATGCGCCCGGTCCAACCGTTCGCCATAATCGGTCAGAGTCAGCGCGACTGCATCAGTCAGGGCCGCCAGACATTCGGATTGCAGCCGGTCAAACTGCGCAGTTAC
>JANOMH010000171.1:0-3363 GCA_031420215.1 Rhodobacterales bacterium
GGCGATTTATGGGCGCCGTGCCCGTTTCATCAAGAAAAATCTGCGTCATTTCATGTCGATGACCGTAAGGGGTTCTATTATTGCTTTGGCTGCCATGCCAAGGGCGACGCCATATCCTTTGTCCGCGAGACCGAGAATGTAAGTTTCGTCGAGGCGGTCGAGATTCTGGCCCGCGAAGCCGGGATGCCGCTGCCCGAACGCGATCCGCAGGCGCAGGTCAAGGCGGATCACCGGACCCTGTTGGTCGGCGTGATGGAACAGGCGGTGCAGTGGTTCCGGTTGCAGCTGAAGACCGGGGCGGCAGCCGAGGCGCGGGCCTATCTGCTGAAACGCGGGCTGTCCGAGGCGGCTCAGGGGCGTTGGGATATCGGCTTTGCCCCCGACGCAAGGCAGGGGCTGTTTGCGCATCTGGCGGCCAAAGGCGTTGATCCGGGGCTGGTGATTGATGCCGGATTGGCCGCTTTGCCAGATGGCGGCGGCACCCCATTTGACCGGTTCCGCGGCCGGATTATATTTCCGATCAAGGATGCGCGCGGCCGCCCGATTGCGCTGGGCGGGCGGGCGATGGACCCTGCGGCCAAGGCGAAATACCTCAATTCCCCCGAGACTGAGTTGTTCGACAAGGGCCGGGGCCTGTATAATATCGGTCCGGCCCGCGAGGCTGCGGGCAAGGGCCAGCCTTTGGTCGTCGCCGAGGGCTATATGGATGTGATCGCGCTGAGTGAGGCCGGGTTTGGCGCGGTGGTCGCCCCATTGGGCACGGCGATTACCGAAGATCAGTTGCGCCTGATGTGGCGCATCAGCCCAGAGCCGATCATCACGCTGGATGGCGATACGGCGGGGCAGCGGGCGGCGATGCGGGTCATAGATCTGGCCTTGCCACTGCTGGAGGCGGGGCAGGGATTAAGATTTGCCGTTCTGCCGCAAGGGCTTGACCCTGATGACCTGATCCGGGCCCAGGGGGCCGGTGCGATGCGGGCGGTCTTGGATGCAGCTTTGCCGATGGTCGATCTTTTGTGGAGCCGCGAGACCATGGGCCGCGAATTCGACAGCCCCGAGCGCAAGGCCACGCTGGACAAAACCCTGCGCGCCGTGATTGCCACGATCAAGGATCCGTCGATCCGGGGGCACTACGGCGAGGCGATCAAGCAGATGCGCTGGGCACTGTTCGGGCAGCGCAAGCCGGTGGCGCGCGCGCCGTTTGTGCCGGGGCGGTTTGGCAAAGCGGCCCCTGCCTTGGCTACGGCCGGGGCCAAGACCAGTTTGCTGGCTGGCAGGGCCGAGGCTGAGGAACACCTGAGTGAGGCCGTGATCCTTGCGACATTGATTGGAAACCCGCAAGTTCTGGCCGGCTTCGAAAATGACCTGGAGCAGATGGAGTGCCGCAGTCCGGGACATGCGCAGATACGTGATGCAATCTTGCGTCATCAGGGCTTGAGAGCAGAAATTGTTGCTGACCTGGGCGACGGACCCCTTGAAAAACTGTTCTCTCAGCCCGATTTGGCGATCATGCCAGCGATTAGGCAGGTAGGTGATTCCGCTATTGCCCGCCTGCGGCTGGCTGAGCATTTTGCCAAACTTCAGGCCCGTCGTGGCCATGCGCGCGAGATCGTTGAAGCGATGGAAGATATGGCCGGGCGTGTTGACGAAGGACTGACATGGCGGCTGGCCCGCAGTGCTGCGAGCGTGGAAACCAAGAAAAACGATGATTCAGGCGATCAGGTTGAAACGGTCACGGCTGACAATGGGGTTGTTCTGGACAAAAGCAGCGTCGAGTTCAGTCGCAAACTTTATGACAATCTGCTCGCGGCCAAGCCTGAGCACCGTGGCGACTGACCGCGCCTGAGTGACATCTTGAGAAAAACCGGGCATGGGTGGTTGCGAATCATCCGATGTCCAGATTGATTCGGGTTTAATCCGAATCACCGAATCACCCTTCTTGAGGAGCCGTCCATGGCCGCCAAAGACAGCGACGATCAAAAAGAAGACGACAATGACGGCGATATCTCGCTCGATATGAGCCAGACTGCGGTCAAAAAGATGATCGCTGACGCGCGCGAGCGGGGCTACATCACCTATGACCAGCTCAACGCGGTTCTGCCGCCGGAACAGGTGTCGTCGGACCAGATCGAAGACGTTATGTCGATGCTGTCCGAAATGGGCATTCAGGTGACTGAGGAGGAGGAATCCGAGGAAACCGAGGAGGACGGCGCATCGCGCGAACTGGCCACCACGGGCGGCGGCGGGCGCGAGATTACCCTTGCCGGCGCGGATAACGAGAAACTCGACCGCACCGATGACCCGGTGCGGATGTATCTGCGCGAAATGGGCTCTGTCGAATTGCTGTCCCGCGAGGGCGAAATTGCGATTGCCAAGCGGATCGAGGCTGGTCGCAATACGATGATTTTGGGGCTTTGCGAAAGCCCGCTGACCTTTCAGGCGATCACCATCTGGCGCGACGAATTGCTGTCCGAGGACATTCTGCTGCGCGATGTGATCGACCTTGAGGCCACCTTTGGCACCCAATTGGGCGAAGATGGCATCGAGGAAGCGGTCGTTGAAACTGGCGTGGCCGAGCCGGTGATGCGTGAAGAATCGCAGGATCTGGATGCCGATGGCAACCCGATCATGCGCGAAGATGATGACGAGGATGACGAGCAGGCCAATATGTCACTGGCCGCGATGGAATCGGCGTTGAAACCGCGCGTGTTGGAAACGCTTGAGATTATTGCCCGTGATTTTGGTCATCTGTCCGAAATGCAGGACGCGCGGATGTCGGCCACGTTGAACGAGGATTCGACGTTTTCGGTTAAGGATGAGGGGATTTATCAAAAACTCCGCTCCGAAATTGTGGAATTGGTCAATTCCCTGCATCTGCATAACAACCGGATCGAGGCGCTGATTGATCAGCTTTATGGCATCAACCGCCGGATCATGGTGATTGACTCGTCGATGGTTAAGCTCGCAGACCAGGCCCGGATTAACCGTCGTGAATTCGTTGACGAATATCGCGGCTATGAATTGGACCCGACCTGGCTGGACCGGATGGCGTCCAAGGCTGGTCGCGGCTGGCAGGCGTTTGTCGAACGCTCGACGGGTAAGGTCGAAGAATTGCGCGCGGAAATGGCGCAGGTCGGCCAATATGTCGGCGTCGATATTACCGAATTCCGCCGGATTGTTGCCCAGGTGCAAAAGGGCGAGAAAGAGGCCCGGCAGGCCAAAAAGGAAATGGTCGAGGCGAATTTGCGTTTGGTGATCTCGATTGCCAAGAAATACACCAACCGGGGTTTGCAATTTCTGGACTTGATTCAGGAAGGCAATATTGGCCTGATGAAGGCTGTCGATAAATTCGAATACCGGCGC
>JANOMH010000172.1:0-10656 GCA_031420215.1 Rhodobacterales bacterium
TTGCGCACCGACATATGCGGATACAGGGCGTAGGATTGGAATACCATTGCCAAGCCGCGCTTGGCGGGCGGCACGCCCGTGGCATCCTTGCCATCAATGCTGATCCGCCCGTCGGTCACATCCTCCAGCCCGGCAATCAGCCGCAACAGGGTCGATTTTCCGCAGCCAGAGGGGCCAACGAACACCACGAACTCGCCCTCTTCAATCCGCAAATCCAACGGTGGGATGACCGACACGTCGCCGAAACGTTTGGTCACTTTGTCCAGTGAAATCTGTCCCATTTTCGTCTCCCTATTTCACTGCGCCAAAGGTCAGGCCGCGGACAAGCTGTTTCTGGCTGAACCAGCCCATGATCAGAATTGGCGCAATCGCCATGGTGCTGGCCGCCGACAGTTTGGCGTAAAACAGGCCCTGCGGACTGGAAAACGACGAGATGAACTTGGTCAGCGGTGCGGCGTTGGTGGTGGTCAGGGTGATGGTCCAGAACGCCTCGTTCCAGGCCAGAATGATGTTGAGCAGGATGGTCGAGGCGATGCCCGGCACCGCCATGGGCAACAGCACATAGAGGATTTCCGACCGCAGGGTCGCCCCATCCATCCGGGCCGCTTCCAGAATCTCGCCGGGGATTTCCTTGAAGTAGGTATACAGCATCCAGACGATGATCGGCAGATTGATCAGCATGATGACAAGGACCAGCCCTATGCGGGTATCCAAAAGCCCCAGCTTGATGAAGATCAGGTAGATCGGCACCAGAACTGCGACGCTTGGCATCATCTTGGTCGACAGCATCCACATCAGCAGGTCCTTGGTCCTGGTCCCCGGCACAAAGGCCATCGACCAGGCCGCAGGCACGGCGACCAGCACGCCCAATGCTGTAGAGCCGACCGCGATGATCACCGAATTCAGGAAGAACTTAAAGTAGTTGGCCCGTTCCAGCACGGTTTGATAGTTCTCCAGTGTCCAGTCAAAGCCCAGCCACAGGGGGGGTGACATCACCGCATCGGTTTCGGACTTGAAGCTGGTCAGGATGGTCCAGAGGATCGGAAAAAAGATCAGCAGCGCCACGGTCCAGGCCGCAGCCGTAGTCAGGGCTTTGCGTTGTGTGGTGACGGCGCGGGCCATGGTCGTGCTCCCTTATGCGTCAAGGTTTTTGCCAATCGCGCGCATCAGAAAGATGGCAACGATATTGGCCAGGACAACAGCGACGACCCCGCCGGCAGCGGCGGCGCCGACATCGGAACTCAGGATCGATTTGGAATAGACCAGGAAAGTCAGCGTGGTCGAGGCAGAGCCTGGTCCGCCATTTGTAGTCACCAGAATCTCGACCAACACACCCAGCAGGAAAATCGTCTGGATCAGGACCACGACGGTGATCGCCCGGGCCAGATGCGGCAACATGATGAACCAGAACCGTTTGTAGGCGGGGGCACCGTCCATTTCGGCGGCCTCCAGTTCTTCGGAGGACAGCGATTGCAGGGCAGTCAGCAGGATCAGGGTCGCAAAGGGCAGCCATTGCCAGGCCACAATCACGATGATCGACAGCAGCGGTGCATCGCCCAGAAAATCATAGGGTTGCAGTCCAAGTGCCTTGGCCAGTTCGGCAAACAACCCGTTGGTCGGATTCATGAACATGTTCTTCCAGACCAATGCGGCCACAGGCGGCATGATGAAGAACGGCGCAATCACCAGAATGCGGACCGGCCCTTGCCCCCAGATCGGCTGATCAATCAGCAAGGCGAGCAGAATGCCACCAATCACGGTGATGAACAGAACGCCCAGGACAAGAACCAGGGTATGCAGGACCGCACCCAGAAATGCGGGCGACGCGACAAAGCTTGTGTAATTGAACAACCCGATAAAGCCAGTCCGGTCTGGATACAGCAGGTTGTAGCGTTGGAACGAGAACCACAGTGTCAACACCAGGGGCACGATCATCCAGATCAACAGCAGGACGACCGATGGCGAAAGCATGGCGCGGGCGGCGGACCGCGAGGCTTGAGTGGACATCATGTCCTCCACTGTGGGGCTGGATGGCAGATGGGGTGGGCAACCGCCGGCCTGCGCGCCCTGTCACAGGGTTGCAGTCCGGGGTTTGCATTCGAGGGCGGAGCCGCCCTATGAGGGGGCGGCTCCGAGTACGGCGGTTCTTACTTGATGTAGCCTGCGTCAGTCATCGTGGTGGTTGAAAGCGCCTGGGCCTGAGCCAAAGCTTCGTCCACGGTGATGTCACCAGCCAGCGCCGAGGCAAAGATCTGGCCGACTTCAGTGCCAAGGGCCTGGAACTCGGGGATCGCTACGAACTGAACGCCGGTATAGGGAACCGGCTGCACAGTCGGGTTGGTCGGGTCAGCAGCGTTGATCGAGTCGATAGTCATCTGCGCAAAAGGCGCAGCGGCCAGATAATCCGGGTTCGAATAGAGCGAGGTCCGGGTGCCCGGGGGCACGTTGGCGATGCCATCGGTGTTTGCGACCAGCGTGGTGTAGCCCGGTCCGGTTGCCCAATCGAGGAACACTTTTGCTGCATCCGGCGAGTCCGAAGATGACGGAATGGCCAGCGACCATGCCCAGAGCCAGTTTGCGCGTTTGCCCAGGCCTGCATCAGGTGCCAGTGCAAAGCCGACGTTGGCGGCGACAGGCGATTGGGCCGGATCAACCAGCGACGAGCCGGACACTGTGGCGTCCATCCGAATCGCGCACTTGCCCTGCAAAGACAGGGTCAGGTTCTCGTTGTAGCCGTTCGAGGTCGGGCCCGGGGGGCCGTAGTTGGTCAGCAGATCAACATAGTCGGTCAGGGTTGCTTTCCACTCAGCGCTGTCGAACTGGGGAACCCAGTTTTCGTCAAACCAGCGCGCACCGTAAGAGTTGGCCATCGTGGTGATAAAGGCCATGTTCTCGCCCCAGCCGGGCTTGCCGCGCAGGCAGATGCCGTAAACGCCGTTATCCGGGTCGTGCATCGCGGCAGCGGCTGCTTTGATGTCGTCCCATGTGGGCGCGTCCGGAATGGTGACGCCGGCCGCTTCGGCCAGATCGGTCCGGTAGTTGACGAAGGACGACTCGCCATAGAACGGCACAGCGTAAAGCGTTCCGTCCGAAGTCAGGCCGGCACGGATCGACGGCAGCAGATCGTCAACCATGTATTCAGCGGGCAGGTCGTCCAGCCCGACGAGCCAGCCTTGTTTGGCCCAGATCGGAACTTCATAAGTGCCGATGGTGATGACGTCATATTGGCCGCCACCGGTGGCAATATCGGTGGTTACGTTCTGGCGCAGAACGTTTTCTTCCAAAGTCACCCATTCAAGGGTGATTTCCGGATGCTGTGCCGTGAAATCAGCAGTCAACCCCTGCATGCGGATCATGTCGCCGTTGTTCACGGTGGCGATGGTCAGTGTCGTGGCGTGCGATTCGGCCGCGGCAAAACCGGCGACCGAGCATAGCGCCGTTGCGCCCAGAAGGGCGCGGAAAGTCAGTGTCATAGGTATCCTCCCTATTGCCCTTTTTGGGCAAATGCTTAACTAGTGGGCAAATACTCGGTGATGTGTTGAGTCGAGTCAAGTGGAGTTCTACGCCGCGCTGCGGCGTTCACGTAACTATATAATATAATTAAGTATATTGTGTTTCAGTCGATCACGAGACCGTTAACGGCCGGATTATTGCTGCGCCAGCAGCCGTTCGGCCGTCGCCTCATTCGTGATCAAACCATTGATCAAATGGCCGCGCAAGGCGGCACGGATCGCTTTCACCTTGGCCTCGCCCACGGCCACGCCAATCACCGGCCGGTCGGCTGCGCGGGGCAGGGGGGCGCTGGCGACGCGGGTGTTGAACGCACAATTGATGACCCGCCCGGCCCCGTCATAAACCCAACTGGTGATCTCTCCGGCGGCACCGGCCAGTTCAAGCTCGGCCATCTCGGCCCGGTCCAGAAATCCGTCGATCACCAGCGGTGCGGTCAGGTCCATCTGGCCGATGCCCACAAGGGTGATGTCCGCTTCGGCACATAGGGCCATTGTATTGCGCACGGCTTCCTGGCCATGCAGAATCCGCAATTCCTCGGCATCCTTGGCCAGAACCGGCAAAGGATAGGGATAGTGCCGCGCGCCGATCCGGTCGGCCATACGGATGACGGCGTTATAGGGGGTAGCCGACCCATCGGCCATCATATTGCCCAGCAGGGACACGACCCGATGCTGTGGGCAATCCATTGACGGAAGTTGCTCGACCATGGCTTTCAATGCGCGGCCGGTTCCAAGGGCGATGATCCGGGGTTCGACGGATGACAAGGTCCGCTCGACCACGGTTGCCGCGGCGATGGCCACGCCGGTCATCAGGTCGGGTGCGTCCGGGTCAGAGGGGACCACCTCGCACAAACGCAGGCCATAAGCCGCGATCAACGCGTTTGACAGGTCCATACAGCGGCCGATCGGATGATCAATCCGGACTTTGACCAGCCGTTCACTGACGGCGATGGCCACCAGTCGTTGTGCTGTCTGGCGCGACACTCCCAACTTGCGGGCAATTTCGTCCTGGGTATTGCCAGCGACATAATACAACCAACCGGCGCGGGCCGCATCATCCAGACGGGTCGTCTCGGGGGAAAAGCGGCCTTGGGTCACGACGGATCCTTCACTAAGTCCGGATAAAGCTGTTCCAGCCTATCCCAATGTTCAAATGCCTGCACCGGGGGGGTGGTGTCAAATGCTGTGCCCTGCATGTGACTGCCGCCGGTATACAGCAGCACCTGCATGCCGGCAGCCTGGGCGGCGGCAATACCTGGGCGGCTGTCCTCGATCACCAGACAATTGGCGGGGTCCACCCCCATGGCTTGGGCGGCATAAAGGAACAGGTCAGGGGCGGGTTTTCCGGTCTTTACCAGTGACGCGGTGAACACATCGCTGAAATGCCGGTCCAGCCCAGAGATTGCCAATGACCGCGCCACCCGCGGCGGGCTGGAGCTGGTGGCCACGCACTTCAGGCAGGCGATGCGCGGTAAAAGCGTGAGTATTCCGGGGGTTGTGCGCAGGTCCGTCTCGAATTGTTCCAGCAGCCGGGCGCGATAGCGGGCCTCGAATGTGGGCGGCAGGACCAGCGCAAAACGCTCGCGGATCACCTGAGCCACGGTCGGAAAGCTGCGCCCCAGAAAGTTATCGCGCACATAGGCCGGGGTCAAGACCACGCCATGGGCAGCCACCTCCTCGATCAGAATCCGCGCTGACAGCACTTCGCTGTCGATCAAAACCCCGTCGCAATCAAAGATCACAAGGCGGATATGTGCAGGCGGCATTTACGGTTCAATCATTTGGACAGCTTGCAAAGTCCCTTAAACTGATTGGCCAGCATCTGCCAATGTATGCTGCACAGTGGGGCGTCTGTCGGGTTTCGTCGCCATAACTTACAGTGACCTTGCGACAGGCCCACCGCCCTGCCAGCATGTCCACAGGAGGAAAGCAGAATGCCCTATATTGATGTCTATGTCATGCCCGTTTCGCCGGCCGATTTGGAGACTTACTTTGACATCGCCCGGCGCTGCGCGCCGCTATGGCTGGAACATGGCGCACTGGCTGTAACCGAAATGCGCGGCGACGATACCCCGGTGGGGCTGTTCACTTCGTTTCCCCGGTCGGTGCAACTACGGGACGACGAGGTTGTGGTATGCGGCTTTGTCACTTTCCGCGACCGCGCGCATCGTGATGAGGTCCTTGCCAAGGTTATGGCCGACGACCGGATGAACGACGCGATGCGCGATGCCCCGGTGGATGGCAAGCGGATGATCTGGGGCGGGTTCGAGGTTCAGATTTCAGTTTGAGACACACGCTCTGAATGAAGCTGCAATGGCATTGTGAAACAGTATTGCCTTAGTTTTGCCTTGGTTGGCGCAATTACGCCTAAATGCAGCTTTTTCCCCGAACTTTTTCCTTGTCTCGAACGTTCCCTCGCCATAGTCAGGCGACACGACTGTTTCCGAAAGTCATCTGTCGCAAACAAGAATCGAATGTCCGAAATTAGCATCCCTGCTGACAACCAATTCGAAAGGATTGGTGCGACAAACTGTCTGTTGGGCGAGTCAAGGATGTGTGTCGGTTCTGGTCCCTCTGCGGACCAAGGCAGCGAAAAAGGAGCAGTTCAAATGCGGGAAAGTGTCCGAATGACCCGGCGGCTTGCAGTCGTTTTGTCGGCCGATGAGGTCAATGATCGGAAGCGCCGGGGCATCATGTCTCGGTTGACCGGGCTGCCGATTGCGGTTTTGTGCCTTGGCTTGATGGTGCTGACCGCAGCGCTGGTCCCGACGATCGCGCCAGCGCAGGACAGTGCGGCATCGTCGTCTCGTGCGGTGATGGTTATCGGCAATGATGAGGGCGGGCTGGTCAGTCGCCGGGTTGAAGAAATAAGTCGAATCCTGTCACAGGGCACCCATGTCGAGATTCGCGGGCAGGTCTGTTATTCTGCCTGCACCATGTATCTGGGCATGCCTGATACCTGCGTATTGCCGCAAACCAGCTTTGGCTTTCACGGCCCATCGCATTACGGCAGACAGCTGAGTGCGCGTGATTTTGAATATTGGTCACAGGTGATTGCGTCGCATTACCCCGATCCGCTGCGCAACTGGTACCTGACCGAGGGCCGCACCCGCATTTCGGATTATTTCCGGATCAGCGGATCCGAGCTGATCCGACTGGGTGTCCGGCAATGTTCAGTCTAGTCAGGTGCCTGAAACCTGTGAAACCGGACCGGATTGTGCAGCGAATTGGCTGCACATTGGTCGGCCCTGCGCCCGGGTTGCAGGGCAACGCATGGACATTCTGCACCTAAGAAGGATATGCACAGGTTTGAAGTCATCGATTTTAACTATGTGCTGATCCCCCTTTGAGGCAAATGCCGGGTGCCCTTGACCAATGCCTGAACCAATGCCTGAACCAAGGCCGTTGCCACGCTGGCTGCCAAAACCGAACCTTGGGTTAATTTCGACGTCCGTGGATGATCGTCCGACGGACGATGTGATTGATCTGGGTGCCCTTGCCGCGACCATCTGGCGCGGGAAATGGCGGGTTTTGTTCCTCGCATTTCTCGCGGTTCTGGCCGGTGGGGTCTATGCCTATGTGCTGGCCACGCCGGTGTTTCGCGCCACGGCCAGTCTGGTTCTGGAAACCCGCGAGAATCAGGTGGTCAATTTTGACTCGGTGATTGGCGGGCTGCGCACCGATTCCTCTGCCATCAATACCGAGGTTGAAATCCTGAAAGGCCGGCTGTTGATGGGCCGTGTGGTTGATGCGCTTGACCTGACCACTGACCCGGAATTTAACGGCGCGCTGCGCCCTCCCTCTACGCTGAATGCGCTGATTGGCACCGCAACGGACCAGATCAAAGCGCTGTTGTCCGCTCCGCCGGAACCAGAGGTCGTGCCGACCCCCGAAGCCCTGCGCGAACGCATTATTTCGGCACTGATTGATAAAGTCACCATCACCAATACCCCACTTAGTCTGGTGTTTACTGTCACGCTGGAGACTGAAGATGGCCGTAAGTCGGCGCTGATCGCCGATACGATTGCCCGGCTGTATATCAATGACCAGATTGCCGTGAAATACGAGGCGACCCAGCAGGCGACAGAGTGGTTGGCGCAACGGGTCACCGACTTGCAGGTCGAACTTGAGGCCGCCGAGGCCAAGGTCAAAGAGTTCCGCGCCGGGTCGGATGTGGTCGATCCCGCCGCGCTGGAACAGGCCAACGCGCAGATGGCCGCTTTGCGCGCCCGGCTGGCTGAACAAGAAGCCCTGCGTGCCTTGGCTGCCGAAAAAGTAACCGCCCTTGCCGCTGCAACTACGATGGAGCAAAAGGTTCAGCTGGCCGCCGATCCCAGCCTGACCCGGCTGGTGCAGAACCGTGATGCCGCGGCTGATCTTGCTATCGCCGATGCCGCGATTGCCCGCCGGTTTGAAGAGGTCATTTCCATCGCCGGCCTTGATCTGCAGCGCGCCGATGCGCAGATCGCCTCGCTCTCACAATCGCGCGATGCATTGCTGGCGACGATCAGCAATCAGTCAGATGCGATGAGCCAGTTTCAGCAGCTGACCCGCGAGGCCGATTCGGTGCGGCTGATCTATGAGTATTTTCTGAACCGGCTGCAGGAAACCTCGGTCCAGGAGGGCTTGCAACAGGCGGATAGTCGCATCCTGTCGCCCGCTGTCGTCCCTGAACGCGCTGCTGCGCCGCAAAAGACCCGGATTCTGGCGATTGCCGCCGTGTTGGGCCTGATGCTGGGCATGGGGCTGGTGTTTTTGCAGGAAACCCGCGCCAAGGGGTTTCGCTCTGGTCGCGATCTGGAGCGGACGACCGGCTATCCGGTCATGGGCCAGATCCCGATTATTCGCGGTCGTGGCCATCGTGCGGTGCTGTCCTATCTGGCCAGTAAGCCCACGTCGTCGGCGGCAGAATCGATCCGCAATCTGCGCACTTCGGTTCTGTTGTCGAATATTGATGATCCGCCCCGGGTAATCATGACCACATCCGCCCTGCCGTCCGAAGGCAAGACCACCACGGCGCTGGCCCTGATCCAGAATCTTGTCGGCATGAAGCGCAAGGTGCTGCTGATCGAGGGGGATTTGCGCCGCCGCGCGGTTAGCCGGATGGCCAGCGAAGGCGCCCCCCGGTCGGCCCGCCCGACCATTCAGCCCGGTTTGTTGGCAGTGCTGACAGGTGAAAAAACGCTGGATGAGGTGATCGTCAAGGATGATCTTCTGGGTGTGGATGTGCTGATGGGCGAGCCGTCAGATATCAATGCCGCCGACATTTTCTCGTCCGACAGCTTTGCCCGCCTGCTGGCTGTCGCCCGCGAACAGTACGACGTGATTGTCATTGACACCCCGCCGGTGTTGCTGGTCCCGGATGCAAGGGTCATTGCCCAGCATGCCGATGCGATTCTGTTTATCGTTCGCTGGAATTGGACCACGGTCGGGCAGGTCCGTGACGGGTTGCGGATGTTTGAGAGCGTCAATCGCAAAGTCAGCGGGCTGGTGTTGAGCCAGATCAACACCCGGCAGGTCCGCAAATATGGCGACAGCGACACCTATGGCCAGTATGCGCCCTATGCCAAGTCGTATTTCCGCAACTAAAGTGTATTCCGAAAAAGTGCGAGGCGGTTTTTCGGATCAAAATGCGCACCGGATCAGCTGCTCAGGAACTGCACCCGTTCTGGGTGGACATAGACCCCGGTCAGTCGCCCGGTGGCAAAGGCCCCGGTGTCAATCGCGATCCGGCCTTCGGCTTTGCGTGGCGAGGGGACGATGTGGTGCCCATGCACGATCCATTGCCCATCGCGCCGGGGCACGGTGGCAAAATCCGGATGGCCCCAGACCAGATGCCCGACCTCTTGCGCCTCAAGCGTTTCCCAGGGCGAGGCCCCGGCATGGACCACAGTCACATTGCCGGATTGCCAAGAACTCGGCCGGGTCCGCAGCCAGGCCTCCAGCCCCGGTCCCATCACATCGCGCAGCCTGTCACGCAGGTCGGTCAGTTCCCTGGCATTCAGGTTGGCGGTCAGGCCTGAAATGCCGAAACTGCCAAGGGTTTGCTGCCCGCCATGCCGCAACCAATGTGGCCCGGTCACCTCTGGGTCGTCGAGCATCCCAAGCAGCATCGCCTCGTGATTGCCCATCAGACTGTGCAGCCGGGTATTGGCGGCGCTGGAATGTTCGGCGATGAACCCCAGGACGGCAGCGCTATTGTCGCCCCGATCGATCAAGTCGCCGACACAGATGACGGCAGCAGAATCATCAATCAGCATGGTCTTGTCGAGCAGCCGCATCATTGTGTCGTAGCAGCCGTGGATATCGCCGATGGCAAAGAACGGCTCGGCTGGTGCCGGTTCAGCCCAGACCGGCCCCCATAGCGGGCGCGACATTGGCGTGAGTGCGCCCCTAATCTTGTTCATCAGTCCCATGGTCATTCCTATATGTGGTGCTGGGGTCGCATTACCACAGTCGTGTCCCGTTTCGGCGCAAAGCTGCCGTTGTTACCCTTTTCCCACCAATGCCAAAGAAATCTTTGGCCCTGTTGCTGAAACGGCAGGCAGATAATAGGCTTACGGTAAGTCCAGCGGCGACACAACCATAGGATGTTTTTGGGGCAAATGTGTAAACAGATTACTAATAACTGGCGGCAGGGTCGACTTTTTACAAGTGTGGCGCGGGTTTTGGCGTTTGCCTGTTTCTTGCCCATCATTACAGTGCAGGCGCAGGATGCGCCTTACTTGTCGTATTTTGGCACGCCGGGGCTGATTGACATGCCGTCGGCAGTGCAAATGCGCGACGGGAACCTTGGCTTTACCATTGCCGGGGCCGGAACGACGCGGCGCAATACCCTGACATTTCAGATCAGTCCGCGCATTTCGGGCAGTTTCCGCTATGCGATCATCAAAGGGTTTGATGAGACGGGAGACCGGTTCGACCGCAGTTTCGACCTGACCTACCTGCTGCGGCAGGAAAGCGACTGGGGGCCGGGTGTGGCTGTTGGTCTGCGCGATTTTGCCGGGACCGGCATGTATAGCAGTGAGTTTCTGGCTGCGACCAAAAGCTTTGGCCCGCAGTTTCGCGCCACGGTCGGGCTGGGCTGGGGTCGATTGGCCCAGCGTGACGGGTTTGATAACCCGCTGTCCGGCCTGTCGAATTA
>JANOMH010000173.1:0-1755 GCA_031420215.1 Rhodobacterales bacterium
AACAGCGCGGCCCGTCATTGCCAGGAATTGCCGGCCAACAGACCCCGGATGCAGCCTTTGCCACGGCCTGCTATGCCGCATTGCGGGCGGCCCTGCTCCACCTGGGTATCGCCGGGGTGTTTCTAAGCGAAGCTGCCATCAGACAGGCCTACCGCAAGGTGATGGCCGGACATGAAGGCGAGCCCGAGGCGCAACTGGCCGCAAGGCTGACCCTTGCCCTGTTGGCGGGCAAAGTGATGAAAGGCGTGACCGCGACTGAAGCGGCCCATGTGCCGGGGGCGGGGCTGGATCAGGTCGCGATTTTTGCCGTCATGTTATGGCTGCAAACCGATCGGCCCGAAGGCGAGGACGCAGCCGCACTCGAGGCGGCAACCGACATGGCCCTTGCCCTGTCAGCCGATATCGCGCGGGCCTGCGCCACCAGGAACCCTGACGAAAACCCGGCGGCGCTGACGGCTTTGTTCAAGGAGTTCGCGCCCCGTGTCTGATCTGTCCTTGCCCCCCCAATTTCCAAGTGACCTGCCGCCCACCAATGTACCCTTGCGCATTGCCGTACGCCGGATGCGTTGGTTCAAAGCGGCGTTCCAGAAGTATGTTGATGCGGCGGCAATACAACTTGGGTGCAGGTTCGACATTGATCAGGCCAAGCTGGCCGATTGCTTTGTTCATTGGTTGCGTGCGGTCGAGGCGCAAAAACCAGCCGACAAAGCAGCCCGGCGCGAGTATTTCGAATTTGCGGCAGGGCTGATGCTGCGCGAACTGACCACTGCCATGCCGCTGGCTCTGCTGGCCCCGCCTACCAAAGTCGCACCAGACTCTGCGGCGGCGTTTTGGCCCGAAGGGTATGTCTGCACCCTGTTTTGCCTGACCATCCATGCCGCCGCGATGGAACAGGAATTCCGCGCCCACCCTGACACCTCCCCCGACATTGCCGATCTGCGGCATTGGTGGTCATTTCGGGAAAACATCGCCGAGGATTCGTCGTTTTCCGTGGGCTTTTTGCAATTGCTGCTGGGACATCAGCCCGATTGGGCGATGCCCGGAGTTTTTCGAACCAGGTTGCAGCGCGAAATGTCATCGGATGGCGTATCGTCATAGTCGCGTGACGCCGTGATACACTTGCCTTGGGACATCCTCGTTGCGGTTCTGATTAAACCGCCCCGGCATTGCGGGCGGGCAATTGGTTGTAGCTTCTTGTCTTGGCAAACCTACCACCTCTGGTGCAAATTAATTGACAATCTGGCGGAAACGGCAGGGCTGGTGTCCGATCTGCGCAAGGGATTAGGTCCGGGCTGGGCGATAAGCGGGCAAAGAGCGAGGGTGTAATGCGCTATTCCGGCATCAGGGTGTTTTGGGAGGGGATGACAGGGCACAAGGGCTGGGGCCCTGCCTGGCGTGACCCAATTGCGCAGCCGACCTATGACTATGTGATTGTCGGCGGTGGCGGGCATGGTCTGGCGACCGCTTATTATCTGGCGCGCGAATTCAAACAGGCCCGGATTGCCGTGCTGGAAAAGGGCTACATCGGCGGCGGCAATGTGGGCCGCAATACCACGATCATCCGGTCCAACTATCTGCTGCCCGGCAACGAACCCTTCTACGAATTCTCGATGCAGTTGTGGGAGGGGCTGGAGCAGGATTTCAACTATAACGCCATGGTCAGCCAACGTGGGGTTTTGAACCTGTGCCACACTGACGCGCAGCGCGATGCCTACACAAGGCGCGGCAACGGGATGCGGCTGAACGGGGTCGATG
>JANOMH010000174.1:0-2148 GCA_031420215.1 Rhodobacterales bacterium
AACGCCCGCAGTGCAACCTTCGGTCAAGGCTGCGATGGCGGTGTCGGCGACTGCGACATGAGGGAGGCCGATCAGGAATGTCAGCGTGACAATCATCTGACGAAGCAAGTTCTGAAAAAACGGCATGCGATGCTCCAAAAACACAACCACATTGGGGACCAATTTTGCGGCTAGAGCGGTTTGGGTTTTATGCGACGCATTCCCCCCGATCCCGCCCCGGCGAAGGCCGGGGTCCCGATGGCTCTCGTCAAAGCATCGAGGCCCCGGCTTTCGCCGGGGCGAGATCGGGCGAGGCGGTGAGCGATTCAGATCGAAGGCAAACCGCTCTAGTGTTTGCCACCTGACACAAGATTTCCAGTCTGCCTCCGGTGCGCACACGTTTGCTCGGGCGAAGGTCCTGGGTCGGCTATGCCGGACAGAGCGGACTTGAGCTAAGTTCCCGTCTGAGGGCGGCGCCTGATCGCCGGGTGGGCGCAGCAACGCTGGTTCTGCAGAGCTTAATAGTGCCGCCACTGCTGTCAGACTTCTAGGCACCGCTGCTACAGGAGCGCCCGACCGATGGGGCGGTCAGGCGCTGCCCGGCGGCGCTATGCGCCTTGACTCCGGGCAAAGGGGGATTGTTCCTGAAAGGCGGAAGTGGACTCCCAGCTTTCATCTGACAGTTTCGCTCAGGGATTTTGCACACTTGTCGGATACACTGACACAATGGGAATCTTGTGTCAGGTGGCGAACACTAGCGGGCCAACACCAGATCGGCACGCACCCCCCCCAGCCGGGCACTATCGCCCAGCCGCAACACACCGCCATGCCCGCGGGCAATCTCGGCGACGATGGCCAGACCCAGACCAACACCGCT
This sequence comes from Rhodobacterales bacterium, assembly GCA_031420215.1. Taxonomy (GTDB): domain Bacteria; phylum Pseudomonadota; class Alphaproteobacteria; order Rhodobacterales; family Rhodobacteraceae; genus JANOMH01. The sequence continues at coordinate 857 of JANOMH010000174.1, forward strand.
GCCCAGGTCCTGATTGCGGGCAGGGTCGAGCCGGGTAAACGGGCGCATCGCCTCTTCGCGGCGGTCAGCGGGAATGCCGGGGCCATCATCTTCGACCGAAATCCGGAGCATCCGGTCGGTGATGGTCAGGCTCAGCTCGGCCTTGCTGCCATAGCGCAAGGCATTGCCGATCAGGTTTTCCAGCGCGCGGCGGATCGCCATCGGGCGCAATGGTATCACCAATGGCTGTGGCCCGGCGGCGGGACTTTCGACCAGCGTCGCCGCCTGCCCGGCCCGGTTGGCATCGGCCACGATCATTTCGATCAAAGCCAGCGGATCGGTCGGTTCCAGCGCATCTTCGGCATCGCCCCGGGCAAAATCCAGAAACGCATCCAGCAGGTGCTGCATATCGTCGACGTCACGCAGCAACGGGGCCGCCTCGTCATCATCAATCAGCGACAGGCCCAGCCGGAGCCGGGTCAAGGGCGTGCGCAAGTCATGACTGACCCCGGACAACATCATCGTGCGGCTTTGGGTCTGCCGTTCAATCCGGGCGCGCATGTCCAGAAAAGCGGCACCTGCAGCGCGGACCTCGGTCGCTCCGGCCAGCTGATAGGGCACATTGCGGCCTTTGCCAAAGGCATCGGCGGCATGCGCCAACCGCTTGATCGGACGCAGCTGATTGCGCAAAAAGCTATAGGCAATCAAGGTCATCAGGATGCCCAACACCAGCATCAGCACCAATAACTGATGCGGATTTGAGGCTGATACCCGCGCCCGGTCAAACCCCAGCGCCATCACCCCCTGCGGCACGGTCACCCGCATTTCGACCCGGCGCAGATTGTCCAGATTGATCGACTGCACATTGTCCAGATTATTCCGCAAGGTAGCGATCACCACAGACCCGGACAGGTCGTAAAACCAATGGCTGTCGCCTTGCGCACGCCCCTCAGGATGCAAGGCAGCAGTCAGGCCCAATCCGGCGCCCAGATTCTGCGCCACCGCCTGCGCTGTCGCCTCATCCGGGGCGGCGCTGACCTGTTCCATCAGATAATTCAGGTCGATCAGCACCGAGCGGGTCATCTGCCGCGTCACTTCGTCAAAGTGGCGCTGGATGAAGGCCACCGAAATCACCAGTTGCAAAGTGATCACCGGCAGCAAAAGAATAAGGGCCGCCCGCCCATACAGGCTGCGCGGCATCAGCTTTTTGAGCCATTGGAAAATCATGGGCACAGGCTAACTTGGCTAGTGCGGAAGGGAAAGGAAAAGCTGGATGATGCGTGATGGATCAGGGCCGACACCGGCCTATGGCG
>JANOMH010000175.1:0-4663 GCA_031420215.1 Rhodobacterales bacterium
CGGGCCATTTCGTCCATGATCTTGCCGAACCCGGCTTGGGTGGACAGGGTTTTGTCGGCCAGCCGTTTCGGGCCGGGCGCGGGCAGGGTGGGGGCGGTAAAGCGGCGGGGGCCTTTGGCGAAGAATGGGGTATTGGTCAGAGCTTTGGCCAGTTCTGCAGGCCTGTCCCATTCCTGACCTTCAGCCACGCCCATTGTCGCGCGAAAGGTGTCGAATTGCGCAGGCGTCATCATGCCCGCGTGGTTGTCCTTGTGGCCGGCCAAAGGAGTGCCGTAACCCTTAACCGTATAAGCCAGAAACACGGTTGGCTGATCATCTGGGACGTTGTCAAAGGCGGCGCACAGGGTCGGCAGGCAATGCCCGCCGAGGTTTTCCATCAAAGCAGCAAGGGTCGCATCATCGCGGCCGTCCAGAATTGTGGGGTCGGGCAAGTCAGCGGTCAGGCGTTTTCGCCACGCCGCCCCGCCCTGATACAGCAGCGCCGAATACAGCGCGTTGGGGCAGCTGTCGATCCAGTCGCGCAGGGCCTCGCCACCCGGTTCCGCAAAAGCCGACTGTTGCAACGCCCCGTATTTCAACCGGACCACGCGCCAGCCAAAGGCGGTAAAGATCGCCTCGGCCCGTTCCCACAACCCTTCGTGAACGACACCGTCCAGGCTTTGCCGGTTGTAGTCGATCACCCACCAGACATTGCGCAGATCGTGTTTCCAGCCCTCGAGCAGGGCCTCGTAAATATTGCCCTCGTCCAGTTCGGCGTCACCGATAAGGGCGACCATGCGGCCAAGGGGCGTAGTGTCCCAGCCGTGGCCATGCAGATAATCCTGCACGAGCGAGGCGAAAATCGGGATCGCAGCCCCCAGGCCGACAGAGCCGGTGGAAAAATCCACATCGTCAATGTCCTTGGTCCGCGACGGATAGGGCTGCACGCCGCCCCAACCCCGGAATGCAGCCAGTTTTTCGCAGGTCTGTTGGCCCATCAGATATTGAATGGCATGAAACACCGGCCCGGCATGGGGTTTGACGGCAACCCGGTCCTGCGGGCGCAAAGCGTGGAAATACAGGGCAGTCAGGATACTGACCGAGGACGCACAACTGGCCTGATGCCCGCCGACTTTGACATCCGCGTCGGTTTTGGGCCGCAGGTGGTTGGCGTTGTGGATGGTCCAGCAGGCCAGCCACAGCAGGCGGCGTTCAAGGAGTTTAAGGTCGGTCATGGATGCTCCGGATCGGTTCAACCCAGACTAACGGAACAGGGCAAATGAAAGGATGCGTTGTTTGCTGTTGTATCAGATATTATAGCTGAAAATACTCTGATTGGATAAGATAGTGGCTGAAATCACCAAGATCGACGAAATCGACCGCAATATCCTGCGTGTCCTGAAAACCGACGGGCGCATTGGCGTCGCCGAATTGGCAACCCGTGTCGGGCTAAGCCAATCGCCCGTGTCGCGCCGCCTGCAACGGCTTGAGGAACGCGGGATCATCACCGGCTATGCCGCGATGATTGACGAAGCGGCGCTGGGGTTTGGGATATCGGTGTTCGTGTCGGTCAAGCTGGAACGGCAGGTCGATGATGCGATTGCCAAGTTTGAGCGCGCGGTGCGACTGTTGCCGGAAGTGGTGGATTGCTGGCTGATGACCGGAAACCGGGATTATCTGCTGCGGATCGCGGCCTCGGGCCTGCCGGAATTCGAGCGGTTTCTGACCACCAGCCTGACCCGGATCGAAGGGGTGGCGTCAATTGAATCGTCAATCCCGCTGCGCCGGGTGAAGGGGGATCAGGCGCGGATTGACTAACCGTGCTTGGATTTCAACGGGGCGGCTCCGATGCCGTAAGCATGCAGTTTGCGATACAGCGTTGGCCGCGAAATCCCTAAAGCTTTGGCGGTGCTGGACAGGTTGCCGCGATGATGCGCGAGAGCGTTTTCGATCAATAAAACCTCGGCATACTTCAGCGATTCCGATCCGGCGACCAGTTGGGCATGCGGTGAAGTCAGGGCGGGATCGAGCAGGGTCAAAGGTGGTGCCACGACGGCGCGGGGCAGGTCGGACAGGGTGACCTGCCGCGACTTGGCCAGAAAATACAGGTTCGAGATGACATTGCGCAATTCGCGCACATTGCCGGGCCATGAATGAGACAGGAACGCGCCCAGCACGTCATCGCCAAAGATCAACAGGTCGCGGCCGGTATCCTGTGCAATCTTGCGGTTGTAATGTTCGGCGATCAGCAGCACGTCGTCGCCCCGGTCTTTGAGCGGCGGGATGGTCAGCACGATGCTGCTCAGCCGGTAAAACAGATCACGGCGGAAACGCCCGGCCTCGACTTCGGCCTGCAGGTTGCGGTTGGTCAGCGAAAGGATCGCCAAAGACGGCTCGGATTGTCCGGGGCCGGTCAGGCGGGTCAGCCGTTCCTCCAGATAGCGCAAGAGCAGCGGCTGATTATCGGCGTGGAGTTCGCCGATCTCGTCCAGGCACAGCAATCCATCCGGCCTGTCGTCGGCTGAATGGCTGTTGAGCCTGTCGCGGAACATCGGCTCGGTCATGGCACCGCAATTGATCGTCTCGAACCCGCGCGGCAGGTCTGGCGATAACCGGGCATGGATCAGCCGGGCGAAAAGCTGTTTGCCAACGCCGGTTTGCCCTTCGATCAGAATAGAAGTGTCAGAGGTCGCAATGCGTTCGGCGATATCGAGGGCGGCCAAAATCGCGTCACTTTTGCCGACGATTTTGAGGTTGGTTTCGGGGATGATCACGCCCGGCATGTCCAGCACCTGCGGCGACACTGCGGGCTTGGCGCGGGATCGCGTCGGACCAGCCTGCTGAAATACCAGTGCCGCCCCTTTGATATTGCCGTCGATGTTGATCAGCTGAATGTCCTGGCAACCATGTCCGGCAGGCAGAGCCTCAAGAATATTATTCTCGGTCAGCCCTTCGGGAAGGTCGAGAAACCGGGCCCCCAGCCCCAGGTCGCGCCCGGATTTATGCACAGTCTCATCGCAATTGCGGTTAAAGATCAGGCGGCCAAAGCGGTCAATGATCGCCAACCCTTCGGACGGCCCCAGTGCCCGGCTGGGATAGCTGCCGACGATTTTTTCCATCAGCCGCATGTTGAGCAGGGATTGTTCCTGGGCCATCGCCACTTCGATATCGCGGGCGGCAGTTGCGGCAAAGGCGGCGTTGTGTTTCTGGAAAATGCTGGTCAGGCCGGACAGATTGATGATGCCGATAATACTGTGGTCAATCGGGTCGCGGATCGGGGCGGCGGCACAGCTCCAGGCTTTCATCCCCTCGCAGAAATGTTCATCGCCGTGGACATAGACCGGACTGCCCGTGAACAAGGCTGTGCCGATGCCATTGGTGCCGGCGGCATTCTCGCTCCAGACCCCGCCGACGGCCAGATTGATCTTGCTGGCCTTGCTCAGGGTCGAGGTGTCGCCCACGGTATCCAGGATTAAGCCATTGCGGTCTGTCAGGATCAGCATCGCCTCGGCCCCGGACAACAGGGCGCCGATCTGGGTCAGAGAGGCGAGGGTGGCGCGGCGCAATTCGGCATTGTCATGGCTGGATTTGTTTTGCGGCGTTGTATTTTCCAGAACCGGGGCGGCGAATTGTTCGGGTTTCACGCCGCCGGTATTGGACCGCAGCCAGGATTGGTAAATCACCGACCGCACGCCGGTCATCGGCAGGCTGGGTGCATTGCGATTGGCCAGAAATCTGTTCCACGCGCGGTTGGTTTCGCGCGGGTCAAAATCACCAAAGTCAAATCCCGATTTAGGGCCAGCGACTTTGGGGCGCTGATTTGAACTCATCATTAAATCCCCTCCCCTGGATTTAATCGTAGCCGTCTGCCAAACGCCGCTTTGAGCAGTCAAAAATCGTAATATCTCACCTCAGTTCACTTCGAGCCGGGTCCTCAGATCAGTTGCCAGATCATCCTCGCTGTAGGCCCGGTTGACTACAACCCCGGCCAGATCAGTGATCTTGGCTGCAAGATCGGGATCCAGTGGCGAGATAAAGCCGTTTTCAGCTGTCGCGATGACAAACCGCACCGCCCCGTCGCTGCGCTTGAGTTGACCCAGAAAGTGCAGCTGAATGCCAGAGCTGTTGTCGGCCAGAACCACCCGGCCATTGGTGCTGATCCGCAGGTAGGGCACGGGCACGTCGGGCAGGCGGGCACGGGCCTGATCGACGATGATCAGCCCTTGGGCTTGCGGACCGGGGGCGGCGCGTTTGGCTTTGTCGGCGGAATATTTACCACCGCTCAGCGTGTCGGCCAGTTTTTCGATGGTGCCCCAGTTGCGCGACAGGTGCTGCTTGGCCTGTTGGTCTTCGGCCCGGGGGCCGGATTTCTTGGAATGAATATCCAACGGATGGAATCCCCCGCTTTCAAGTTTTGCGTAGTCTTCGAGCAACACACTGCCGAAGCTAGCACAGGTTAGGGTTTTTTGCGCGCCCGCGTTTTGCAGCTGGTTAAGCTGTTACAAGTGTAATGAAACATTACACTACGGTCTCGATGATCGGGTCAGTTTTGCCGGGGCTGCCCGCCTTGCTGCACTTTGGCCCCCAGTCGCCCTTCGCTGATCCAACGCGCGGCCAGCACAAAAGCTCCGGTGGCGAAATCCTTACCATGGGCTGCGATCATCTCTTCGCCAATCAGGGCAAT
>JANOMH010000176.1:0-2101 GCA_031420215.1 Rhodobacterales bacterium
AAGCTTCTTCCCCGCGACCGCGTCACACGGCTGCTCGACCCCGGCTCACCGTTTCTGGAGGTGGGCTTGTTGGCGGGCCACAATATGTATGGCGGCGATTGTCCTTCGGCTGGTCTGATCACCGGGGTTGGCCGGGTGATGGGCCAAGAGGTGATGGTTGTCTGCAATGATGCCACGGTCAAAGGCGGCACTTACTACCCGATAACCGTGAAAAAGCATCTGCGCGCGCAGGAAATTGCGGCGCAAAACCGGCTGCCTTGCATCTATCTGGTGGATAGCGGCGGGGCCAATCTGCCCAATCAGGACGAGGTTTTCCCGGACCGCGACCACTTTGGCCGGATCTTTTTCAATCAGGCCAATATGTCAGCGGCAGGCATCCCACAAATCGCCGTGGTGATGGGGTCTTGCACTGCTGGCGGCGCCTATGTGCCTGCGATGTCCGATGTGTCGATCATCGTGCGCGGGCAAGGCACGATCTTTCTGGCCGGTCCGCCTTTGGTCAAGGCCGCGACGGGCGAGGTGGTCAGTGCAGAAGACCTTGGCGGCGGTGATGTGCACACGCGCCTGTCCGGCGTGGCCGATTATCTGGCTGACGATGATGCCCACGCCCTGCTATTGGCCCGTCAGGCGGTAGGCAGCCTGAACCGGGTCAAACTCAACCCATTGCAAATGCAGCCGGTGGAGGAACCGCTGTATGACCCTGCCGAAATCCTTGGGGTCGTTCCTGCCGATCTGCGCACCCCCTATGATATCCGCGAAGTCATAGCCCGGCTGGTCGACGGCAGTCGGTTCGATGAATTCAAGGCACGCTATGGGGCCACTTTGGTTTGCGGCTTTGCCCATGTGATGGGGATGCCGGTGGGGATAATCGCCAACAATGGAGTGCTGTTTTCTGAATCTGCCCAGAAGGGCGCACATTTTGTTGAACTGTGCAGTCAACGCAGGATTCCGTTGGTATTCCTGCAAAACATCACCGGTTTCATGGTGGGCCGCAAGTATGAGGCGGGTGGGATCGCCAAGGACGGGGCAAAGCTGGTGACTGCCGTGGCAACGTCGCAAGTTCCAAAGATCACCATGCTGGTCGGCGGATCGTTCGGGGCGGGCAACTATGGCATGTGCGGCCGGGCCTATTCGCCCCGTTTTCTGTGGACCTGGCCCAACAGCCGCATCGCTGTGATGGGCGGCGAACAGGCGGCGGGCGTTTTGGCAAGCGTGCGGCGCGACGGGATCGAGCGGGCCGGCGGGCAGTGGTCGCCCGACGAAGAAGCGGCCTTCAAACAGCCGACGCTGACCATGTTCGAAGAGCAGTCGCATCCGCTTTATGCATCCGCCCGGCTGTGGGATGACGGCATCATCGACCCGCGCAAAAGCCGCGATGTGCTGGCATTATCGTTGGCAGTCAGCCTGAATGCGCCAATCGAGGAGACACGCTTTGGCGTGTTCAGGATGTGAGGCGATGATGTTCACCAAAATCCTGATTGCCAATCGCGGCGAAATTGCCTGCCGCGTGATGACCACAGCCCGCCGGATGGGGATAAGCACCGTTGCGGTGTATTCGGATGCGGACGCAGGCGCACTGCATGTTCAAATAGCCGATGAAGCCGTGCGCATTGGTCCGGCCCCGGTGGCGGAAAGCTATCTGCTTGGCCACGCCACTATCAGTGCCGCAGTCAGGACCGGGGCGCAGGCCATTCATCCCGGCTATGGTTTTCTGTCAGAAAACCCGGAGTTTGTGGCCGCTGTCACTGCGGCTGGCCTGACGTTTATAGGCCCCAGCGCCGATGCGATCCGGGCAATGGGGCTGAAAGATGCGGCCAAGGCGCTGATGGAACAGGCGGGCGTGCCGGTGGTGCCGGGCTATCATGGCACAGATCAAAACCCGGACTTATTGGCGAGGAAAGCTGTGGAAATCGGTTATCCGGTGCTGATCAAGGCCCGGGCGGGCGGCGGTGGCAAGGGCATGCGTCTGGTCCAACAGCCACAGGACTTTCAGGTCGGACTGGAAGGTGCGCAGCGCGAGGGGCTGGCCAGTTTTGGTGATCCGGCAGTTTTGATCGAACGCTACATTACCAACCCGCGCCATATCGAGGTGCAGGTGTTT
>JANOMH010000177.1:0-1971 GCA_031420215.1 Rhodobacterales bacterium
AAGCAGACCGCGCCGCTGTTTCACTGATATAAGCCGAAGGCGCGTTCAGATGGCGCAGCACGGCGCGCAGCGCGGCATAAATGCCAATGGCAAAGCCATCCTCGGCACCCTGATGCAATGTCAGATCCTGCAGCGACCCCTGCGACTTGGCACTGCCACCCAATGCCAGATGCGCCAGCCCCGATGCGACATCGTTCACACCTTTGGCAAACGCACCCACTTCGTGCAACACCGCCCCGGCCAGTTGGACAGCGGGGCGCGGCAGCGAGCCTACCGGCATCACATCAAGCAACGTCTCGCCACCGCGGCGGACGGCATGACGCAAGCCTCGCAGCGCATCGCGCATCGGCATGGCATCGGGCAGCGGGTTTGAATTGGGGTTCGGCATTTCACTTACACCTCTATCAGATGATGATAGCCGATCACTGCCCGGGCGGGAAGCTAGACAATGTCGCGGTGCGGGGTCGTGGCAATGAATTCACGCGTCCGGGCCAGATCGCGCACGCCGGCCTGACTGCCCAGGCCGGTGGCATTTTGCGCCGACGAGGCCTGCGCCAGTGCGACGCAGTCCTGCGGCGTCAGCCCCAGATGCAACCCGGTGGCAAAGCCGCCGTTAAAACAATCGCCGCAGCCACAGGTGCATTTGACCGCAATGCGGAACGAAGGCGTATGAAATTCGGTGCCATCCCGGTGACGGTAATAGGCGCCATTCGCCCCCAGCGTCAGAACCACGCACCCGGCCCCCCGGTCCAGCAGAAACTGCGCCTGATCACGGGGATCGTGCAGGCCGGACAGCGCGCCCGCCTCTTCTTCCGAGGGCAGGAAGTAATCGGTATAGGGCAGCAGCCGTTCGACCTTTGGCAGATCGGCGGCGGTTGAGGCAAACACGTCCAGCGTGGTGATCACGCCGTGCCGCCTCGCTTCGGCCATCACCTCTTGGGTGCGGCCCGCATCATCCATGCGGTTCATCAGGCCCACGCCGCCAACATGCAGGATCTTGGTGTCCAGCACGCGGTCAATCTGGCTGTCGTCAATATAGAAACCATCTGTCGCGCCACGCTTGTGCAATGCGGGGCGTTGGCCGTCCGGCCGTGTGGTGACCAGCGACGACGAGGTTGAAAACCCATCGCAGCGCTGCATCAATTCAGTGTCGATGCCAAATTTGGCCAATTTCATCAGCACCCAGTCGCCCATATCATCATGGCCAACGCCGCCGACGGCCTGACATTTCAGCCCGTGTTTGGCAGCAACGATCACCGCACTGCCGGCGGCACCTGACACGGCGAGGGTCAACTCCTCGACAAAATAGGTGTCGCCCGCAGGTGGAATCTGCGTCACCGGACGGCAGAGCGCATCAAAGGTGATGAACCCCATCGCGGTGTAGTCGAAACGCGGGCTCATGCCAGCCTCCGGATGCGCTGGCCCTGATCGTCAAAAAAGTAAAGCTGTGCTGGATCAAAACCGATGCCGATAGCCGCGTCAATGTCGGCGCGAAAATCGCGCGCGGCTTTGACTTCGATCTGCCTGGCACCGGTGGTTACGGTCAGATATGTAACGTCGCCGGTGGGTTCGACCCCGTAAACCGTGCCTTGCAAGGTGTCGCCGCCCACGCGGCAATCTTCGGGGCGGATTCCAAGCGTGACTTGTCCTGACACACCCGGCGGACAGGCAATCTTGATGCCTTCTGCTTCAAAACTGCCATTCCGGGCCGTGCCCTCGATCAGGTTCATCGGAGGCGATCCGATGAAGCCCGCGACAAACACGTTGGCCGGGTCCGAATAGATCTGATCCGGGGTGCCGATCTGCTGGATGGCGCCTTGGTTCATGATGACGATCCGGTCGGCCAGCGTCATCGCCTCGATCTGATCGTGGGTGACATAGACTGTTGTCACCTTCAACTGGCGCTGCAGATGCTTGATCTGCACCCGCATCGAGGCGCGCAATTTGGCGTCAAGATTGGACAGCGGCTCA
>JANOMH010000178.1:0-4775 GCA_031420215.1 Rhodobacterales bacterium
GAGGGCGATATTGACCAGATTTTCCGCCAGTTCGACGAAAAAGACCCGCGCAACCTGTTGTTGCGGATCGATCCGGATGACCTGTATCCGACCTATGGCGACGATTCCACCGCTGTGGACAACACGCCCACCTCTGGCAAATTCTATTTCCGGATCGAACGGGCGGGCAATTTCGTGCAATGGGGCGATTTCCGCGCCAATGTGGCGGGCGGGGAATATGTGCGCAACGAACGCACACTTTATGGGCTTCAGGCGCAATACGCGATGGCAGGGCAGACAAGTACGGGCGAGGCGCGGGCGCAGATCATGCTTTATGCCGCCCAGCCCGATATGTTGCCGCAGCGCGATACGTTCCGGGGCACTGGCGGATCAGTGTATTTTCTGGACAAACAGGATATCGCATCGGCGACCGAGACGATTACCGTGCAAGTCCGCGATCCAGACTCCGGGCGCATCCTGCAAACCCGGTCTTTGACCGCTGGGCGGGATTATCAGATCAACTACGTCCAAGGGATCGTGACCCTGTCGCAACCGCTGCAAAGTTCTGCGGGCGGGGGCATTGTGACCAACGGGGCTTTGGGCGATGCCGAGGTCGTGCTGGTCGTCCAGTATGAATATACCCCGACTTCGGGCGATATTGACGGCTTTGCCACAGGTGGGCGGGTCGAAGGATGGATCACCGATCAGGTCCGTGTTGGCCTGTCCGGCATTGTGGAACAGACCGGCACCGCCGATCAGACTGCTGTAGGGGTCGATCTGCTGTATCAGTTCAGCGAGGCCACCTATGCCAGTATCGAGGCCGCGCGCACCCAAGGGCCGGGCTTTGGCACCACGTTTTCCGCCGATGGCGGGCTGATCATCGACACCGTGTCGCCCACTGCGGGCGATGGAACGGCGATCAAGGCGCAGGTCCGGGTCGGGTTGGCCGATCTGGGGTTGGACTCGGATGGGGCAATTGGGGCCTATTTCGAACAGCGGAGCCAAGGGTTTTCGACCCTTGACCGCCAGGTTACCGCGACCACCGGGGACGAGGACTTGTGGGGCGTCTATGTCGACGCCGCCGCGACCGACCGGCTGCGGTTTTCGGCGAATTATGACAGTTATGAAAATGCGGCCGGCGATGTGGACCATACCGGCAGGGCCGAGGCGGAATATGACATCAGTGCTGCGCTGACGCTGGGCCTTGGGGTTGAATTGCAGGACAAGGATACCGGCACCGAAAACGGCACCCGCACTGATCTGGCGGTTCGGCTGACCTATGGGTTCAGCGACACAGCCAGCGTTTATGTCTTTGGCCAAAACTCGGTTGCAGTGAACGGATTGCCGCGCAATGACCGGGTGGGCTTGGGTGGCACTTATGCCTTCGCCAACGGCTGGACTGTTGCGGGCGAACTGTCGGATGGCAGCCTTGGGACTGGCGGCAAGCTGCAGTTCAACCGCGAGGATGCAGGCGGCAACACCAGTTATTTCGGCTATGAACTGGAACCAGCGCGCGAACTATCCGGCGTCACCTTGCGCGGTACCGATGCGGGGCGGTTTGTCGTGGGTGGGACCAATCAGGTGTCATCGACCGTCTCGGTATTCGGCGAAAACACCTATGATATGTTCGGCCAGCACCATGCGCTGACCAGCGCTTATGGGCTGACCTATACGCCAAATGACTACCTGAGCTACACGACCGCGCTTGAGATTGGCACGATTCAGGACAATTTCGAAAACGACTTTGACCGCCGCGCAGTAAGCTTTGGGGTCAAGTATCAGGATCAGGCGCTGACCGCGTCGGGCCGGATTGAATACCGGACCGAGGACGGGCTGTTGTCAGGCGAACAAGTCAGCGCCAACACCCTGCTGATCGCGGCCAACGCCGCCTATAAGATAGACGAGGTGCAAAGGCTGTTGTTCAGCGCCGATCTGGCGCAATCACAGACCGACGAAAGCGCCATTCTGGATGGCGATTATGCGGATATCGTGCTGGGCTATGCCTATCGGCCCGTCGAAGATGACCGGCTGAACATTCTGGCGCGCTATCGGTATCTGTACGATATGTTCGGCCAACGGGTTGATGATGTTGACGAAAACGGACCGCGACAGCGCAGCCACGTGATCAGCATTGATGCGTCATATGATATCAGCCGGACCTGGACCATCGGCGGCAAGATCGGCTATCGGGTGTCAGAAACTTCGGCCAATGACACGGCTGACTTTGTGCAGAACGACGCTTGGTTGGTGGTTGCCAATGCCCGGATGCATCTGGTGCATGACTGGGACATCCTGATCGAGGCGCGCGAACTCGGCACGGTTCAGGCACAGGGCCGGGATTTCGGGGTGCTGGCCGCCGTATATAAGCAGCTGGGCAATCATCTTGAGGTCGGGGTCGGCTATAACTTTGGCCAGATATCAGACGACCTGACCGACCTGACCGATGACAGTCAGGGGGCGTTTATCAATCTGGTGGCGAAGTTCTGACGCGGACGCAGTCAGTAGCCCTGCAATGGCTGCAATCGTTCAAGGTTTACGATGGTGGACAGCATCAGCCGGTCATGGCTCCATGCGCCGCGATGTTGGATGGCGACTGAACCAACGGCAATGGCGGCCACCAAGGGGACGAGCAGGATCAGTCCAAAGCGGCGGCCTTGTTCGGGTGGGGCGCTGGCCAAGAGCGACATGATCCGGAAGCGCAGGAAAGCAATCGGATCGGCCCCCATGATGGTCGGCGCGGTCTGCACCATACCAACGGCGTTGTGACTGGGCTGGGCCGCGGCCCCGTATTGCAGCCCGTTGCGGCAAATGCGCAGCAGGCAATCGCTATAGGCCACCGGGTCAAACCGGCCCCGGGCCAGCAATTGCTGATCACAGGCCAGTTCGCGCAAGCGGTCCACCGCCCGTTTCCAGACATGAAAGACGGGGTTCCAGAAAAACATCAGGCGCAGGGTCTCCAACCCGATCTCCCACCCGACATCGCCCTGACGCATGTGCTGCAATTCATGGGCGATGGCCATTTGCAGGCCGGGTTTGTCGGACAGCAGGGCGGTGGGGATCATGATGTAATGGTTACGCAGACCGCGCGTTGAAAACGGCACATGTGTCGCGTCGGTCAGGCACAGGTGCAGCCGGCCAAACCGCCGCCATGCGTAACTGGACCTCAAAATCCGGCGCAATCGCCAGGCGTTCAGCGCGAAACGTCCGACCAAAGCCAGATGCCCGACAGCCAGCAGCCCCAACGCCGCAAATCCAACCCAACCTGCCGGTTCAAGCAGCCCTCGGACGATGGAATCGCGCAGGGTCAGGGTCCATTCAAAATCGGCGGGGCGCATGCCGATATTCCCGCTCAGATATTGGGCCACAAAGAAGTCGGACAGATTGGGGGCGGTTCCCTGTGCCACCAGCCCCTGCCCGACTGCAAAGGCATAGGCCGCGACCAGAACCGGCCCGATCAGGACAGCGAGGAAAAGCCAGTTCAGCAGCGACAGTTGCAGCACAAAGGCCCGTTTATGGCCTGCAAGATTCAGCAGTCCCCGCGCGACAAGCCATAGCCCAAAGGCACAGGCCAACAGCAGGTTCAGGTTGATGACCCCGTCAATGATCGTGCTGAGAATCGGCATCTTTTAATCGCCTTTCAAGCAATGCCCGAATTTCCTCCAAAGCGGCTTCGGACATGCCGCTGTCGTCAACCAACCGGGCCACCAGCATCGCCGGGGCCCCGTCGAATAGCTTGTCGGAGAGATCGCGCAGACTGCGCGACTGGTAGGCGTCTTTGCTGACCGCCGGGGCATAGATGAAAGTCTTGCCATCCTTGGTGCTGGTCACAAAGCCCTTTTGCTCCATGATCCGCATGATCGTGGCCCCGGATGTATAGGCAAGGTTCCGCTCTGGTGCGAGCCGCCCCATCACGTCGCGCACATTGCCCTGACCCAATTCCCAAAGCGCGGACATGAATTCCAGCTCTACCTCGGTCAAAAACTCGTTTTTCTTCTTCTGTCGCATCGAAATCCCGGCTTGTTTTTGTCTGCTCCGCCCTACGGACAGTGAATACGAAAACTTTCGTTTGTCCAAGGGGCAAGGCGGCAACACTCAGACTTTCCAGAAACAAAATACGCCCCACAGGATCGACAGGCCCAGCGGCCCCCACAGTGGCATGCCGATCAGCCCGAGCCATGCGAGAAAGATATAGACGGTCCCCAGCAGCGTGATGAACAGCCGGTCCCCCCGCGTCGTCGTCAGCCCCAGTACGCCTTTGCGTTCGTCGCCGCCGGGGTGCCGGATCTCCAGCACGGTCAGCACCGCCATGGCGCTGAATATGCCGATAAAGACAAGCGCCGTAGGCCAGGTCCAGGCCATCCATGACAGCATCACACCCTCCCCAGGGCAAAGCCCTTGGCTATATAGTTGCGCACGAAATAGATCACGATGGCACCGGGGATAATGGTAAGTGCCCCGGCGGCGGCCAGCAGGCCCAGCTCATAGCCCGAGGACGAGGCGGTTTTGGTCATTTCTGCCGCAATGGGTTTGGCCTGCACTGCGGTCAGGGTCTTGGCCAGCAGCAGCTCAACCCATGAGAACATGAAGCAAAAGAATGCCGACACCCCGACCCCGGCCTTGATCGTCGGCAGGAAGATGGTGATGAAAAACCGGGGGAAGGAATAGCCGTCGACATAGGCGGTTTCGTCCAGTTCCTTGGGCACCCCGCCCATGAACCCTTCCAATATCCAGACCGCCAGCGGAATGTTGAACAGGCAATGCGCCAGCGCCACCGCCAGATAGGTGTCAAACAGCCC
>JANOMH010000179.1:0-2586 GCA_031420215.1 Rhodobacterales bacterium
GCCCGAACCGGGCGCGGTGATGGAATATTCCGGCAAGCTGGAAACCAATGTCACGCCCAACTCTGCCCGCCGCCATGGCATTGCCGTGATTTGGCAAGACCTTGCCCTGTTTGGCGAAATGACTGTTGCCGAAAACATCGCGTTTGAACAGCTGTTGGGCAATCGCCCGCGCGTGGTCAGCTACAGGGCGATGCGACAGACCGCGCAACGGATGATGACGCTGTTGCATGTCGATATCGATCTGGATGTCCGGCTGAACACGTTGCCCATTGCCCAGCGGCAACTGGTGGCCATCGCCCGCGCGCTGGCGTCGGACGCGCAGCTGATTTTCATGGATGAACCGACGGCCTCGCTGACCCAATCGGAAACCGATGCGCTGTTGTCGGTGGTGCGCACCTTGTCGGCGCGTGGGGTGGCGGTGGTGTTTGTCAGTCACCGGCTGGCTGAGGTGCTGGACATCTCGGCCCGTGTCACGGTATTGCGCGACGGCAAACTGGTCGGCGTCTATCCGACCGCTGGCATGACCCAGTCGCGGCTGACCGAGTTGATGACCGGCAAAACCTTTACCCGCGAGGTTGTGGCCCGCGACCTGTCGGCCAATCGACCGGTGCTGCAGGTGACGGGGCTGACCCGCGCCGGTGAATATCAAGACGTCAGCTTTACCATCCGGGCGGGCGAAGTGCTTGGCTTGACCGGGCTGATCGGCGCAGGGCGGACCGAGCTTGGCCATACCCTGTTTGGCATGACGCGGGCCGATGCTGGTTTGATCAAGGTCGATGGGCAGATCGTGCAGCAGCGGTCCAACCGCGATGCCATCAGCAACGGTATCTCTTACGTGCCCGAAGACCGCCTGACCCTTGGCCTTGTGCAGGCGCAATCCATCGCCGACAATATGGTGATGCCGATCCTGCCGCAGCTTTCGACTGCCCTTGGGTTGATTTCAGGCCCCAGAATGGACGGCGTCGTGTCCCACCGGATCAGTGAATTGGCGGTCAAGATCGGCAATCCCGGCGACAAGATTTCAACCCTGTCGGGGGGCAACCAGCAGCGGGTGGTGTTGGCCAAATGGCTGGCCACCAATCCAAAGGTTCTGGTGCTGGACAGTCCGACTGTCGGCGTTGATGTCGGCGCGCGGGCGGGTATCTTTCGCATCGTGCGCGATCTGGCCGAACAAGGGCTGGCGATCCTGTTGATTTCGGATGAGGTGTCAGAGGTGCACATGAACGCTGACCGTATCCTGCACATGGCGGCCGGGCGCATCGTGGCGGAATATGATCCGCGCGAAACGCCGCTTTCTACGCTGGAGGCGGCTGTTTATGCTTAAGATCATCCGCGCCTATCCCACAGAAACCAAACTGTTTTTGGTGCTGGCATTGCTGTTCATCGCGCTGTCGCTGGCCTCGGACAGCTTTTTCACGCTGGGCAACCTTACGTCACTGCTGAACAACAACGCGGTCAACGTGATCTGGGCTGTCGGCCTGTTGGTGGTGCTGATCGCCGGGGGGATCGACATTTCCTTCGCGGTCGGGGCCTCGGTGGTGCAATATCTTTGCGTCTATGCCTTTGCCGCGATTGGGGGCGGCGACTGGGCAATCGGGCTTGCCTTTGCGGCCCTCTTTGGCATCGGGCTTGGCCTGATCAACGCCTTCCTGATCCACCGGTTCCGCATCATCTCGATCGTGGTGACCATATCGACCTTCAACGTGTTTTTTGGCTTGCTGATGTTCTTTTCGTCAGGCCGGTTCCTGTATAACCTGCCAAGCTGGTGGAGCCGCCGGGTGGTTTTGTGGGAACATCAAAGCGCGGATGGATCCTGGGCCGATCTCACCCTGCCGGTGGCGGCGATGATTGCGGCGATGCTGGCCACATGGTTCCTGATCCGGCACACGACCACGGGCCGCCAGCTTTATGCCTTTGGCGACAACCCCGAAGGCGCACGGCGGGCCGGGATCAACATAGCGCTGATGCAGGCGATTGCATTTGGCTGGTGCGGCATGATGGGCGGGATCGGCGGGCTGATGCAGGCGCAGATCGTCAAGCAGGTGGTGCCGAACGCGCTGATCGGGCGCGAATTGGATGTGCTGGCCGCAGTAGTTCTGGGCGGGGCGCGGCTGGGGGGCGGGCGCGGGTCGGTGCTGGGATGTTTCTTAGGGGTCATGCTGGTGGCGGTCACGCAGAACGGGCTGAACCTGCTCGGCGTGTCGCCCTATGCGTTCAAGATGGTGGTGGGCGTGATCATCGTGATTGCGATTTCGATGTCGAATGTCGATCTTGCCGCCCTCCTGATGCCAAAACGGGAAAGGCGCTGAGATGGCCGCATTTTTCGCCAACCTGCGCAAATCGGTCGGTGCCGAAGTGCTGGGCCTGTTGGGCTTTCTCTTGGCGGTGATCGTCTTCTTTGCGCTGACCGCGCCGCAGTTCCTGACTAAGGCGAACTTTGATTCAATGGCCTTCCAGCTGCCGGTGCTGGGGCTGCTGACACTGGCGATGCTGATCCCCATCGTCTCGGGCGGATTGAACCTTGCCATCATCTATACGGCAAACCTGTCGGGCCTGACGCTGGCCTATGTTCTGAATACCCATGGC
>JANOMH010000180.1:0-2305 GCA_031420215.1 Rhodobacterales bacterium
TGAGGGCGAATACGGCTATTGCGAGATTACGGGCGAGCCGATTTCGCTCAAACGCCTAGACGCGCGGCCCATCGCCACGATGAGCCTTGAGGCGCAGGAACGCCATGAGCGCCGCGAAAAGGTCCATCGCGACGACTGATATCCCCAAATTCAACGGGGGGCATACGCTTGGCCGGCACGTTACTATTGTGGGGGGCGGGATCGGCGGGCTGACTGCGGCCCTCTGCTGCGCCCGGCATGGGGCGCGGGTGGTGGTGCACGAACGGGCCGCCGCGTTTACCGATATCGGTGCAGGCGTTCAGATCACTCCAAACGGGGCTGTGGTTCTGGCCGCTTTGGGGCTGGGGGCCGCTTTGGACCGCGTTGCAGTCCGGGCGCAGGCGGTGTGTCCAACGGATGCGTTGTCAGGTCGCAGGCTGGCCCGGTTTGATCTGACCAAACTCCCCGGCCAACCTTACCGGTTCATCCACCGCGCGGATTTGATCGCGGTTTTGGCGGCGGCCTGTGCCAGGGCCGGGGTTGATCTGCGGCTTGGGTCCAGCTTTGCGCCGGAAATGGACCACGTGGGGCTGCTGATCGGCGCGGATGGCTTGCATTCCGCATTACGTCCTGTGTTGAACGGGCCCGAAACCCCGTTCTTTACCGGACAGGTGGCGTGGCGAGCCGTCGTGCGGGCCGCTTGTCCGCCCGAGGCTCGGATCTGGCTGGCCCCCGGCCGCCATGTGGTGACCTATCCTTTGACCGGGGGGATGCTGAATATCGTTGCCGTGCAGGAACAGTCCGATTGGGCGGCCGAAGGCTGGAGCCATGCCGACGATCCCCAGCGCCTGCGGGCGGCCTTTGCCGATACCTGCCCGGTTCTGCGCGGCCTGCTGGCGCAAGTGGCCGAAACCCGCAAATGGGGTCTGTTCCGGCATCAGGTCGCCGAACACTGGCATGGAGATGGCATGGCACTGCTGGGTGATGCCGCACATCCGACCCTGCCATTTCTGGCACAAGGGGCCAATCTGGCGATCGAGGATGCCTGGGTGCTGGCCTCGTGTCTGGACCGGGGGTTGCCACTGAAAACCTATCAGACACTGCGCCGCAACAGGGTGATCCGGGCGGTAGAGGCGGCCAATGCCAATGCGCGGAACTATCATCTGAGCGGGTCCCGCCGCTTTGTGGCCCATACAGGCTTGCGGGTCATAGGCGCAGTCGCTCCGGGCGCGTTCCTGCGCCGGATGGATTGGCTCTATGGGCGGGATGTAACGCGGGACTGGGGGATGCTGCTGCGCCCGGCGGGCGAGGTTGCTTAATCTGGGGCTTCAGGCCGCAAGTTCGATCCAGACCGGCACATGATCGGACGGCTTTTCAAGGCCCCGGACGGCGGATTCGATCCATGATCCCTGCAGCAAGTCTGCGGCCTGCGGGGTCAGCAGGTGGTGGTCGATGCGGATCCCGTCATTCCGGTCCCAGGCCAGTTGCTGATAATCCCAGAACGAATAATGCCCCGGTTCAGGATGCAGGGTGCGGAACGCCTCGGTGAACCCAAGGTTGGCGATGCGCTGAAACGCAGCGCGAGAGGCGGGCAGGCCGAGGGCGTCCAGAACCCAGGCCTCGGGCCGTTTGGCATCTATCGGCTGGGGGATGATGTTGTAATCACCGGCCATGACAGCGGGCATTTCTGTCGCCAGCAGGGCGCGGGCACGGGCGTGCAGCCGATCCATCCATGTCAGTTTATAGTCGTATTTCGGCCCCGGCGCGGGGTTGCCATTGGGCAGATACAGGCAACAGACCCGGACCGCCGTGGTGCCGATAACCGTCGCCTCGATCCAGCGAGCAGCTTCATCAGTGT
Organism: Rhodobacterales bacterium; assembly: GCA_031420215.1. GTDB lineage: Bacteria > Pseudomonadota > Alphaproteobacteria > Rhodobacterales > Rhodobacteraceae > JANOMH01. Next base: position 1,838 of record JANOMH010000180.1, read on the forward strand.
CATCGCCGGGCAGGCCACGGCTGACATCTTCCAGCGGCAGTTTCGACAGGATCGCCACCCCGTTGAACCCTTTTTGGCCATGGGTTTCAACGCGGTAGCCCTTGTCCTCGATCAATTCGCGGGGAAACCCTTGATCTTGCGACTTGATTTCCTGCAACAAGGCCACGTCCGGCGCAGACGAGTCCAGCCAGGCCAGAAGTGTGTCGATCCGGGCTTTGACGCCATTAATGTTGAAAGTGGCGATTTTCATGCCATGCCCCCGCTGTTGCAGGCTGTTTATAGCCACTCTTGGGCCAATGTCAGCCCGTCGCGGCCAGTTTGCGCAAGGATGCGGCCCAGGCTCCAAATTCCTTCGCCTCAGGGGACAGGGTTTCGGCTTGTTGCGCCGCCTCCAGCGCTCCGGCCAGATCGCCTTTGGCTTGCAACACCCCGCTGAGGGCCCGGAACGCCCTGGGGGCGAACCGCGAG
>JANOMH010000181.1:0-4202 GCA_031420215.1 Rhodobacterales bacterium
TCGGCGCCCGTCTGCACAGTCTCTCCGTTCAGAAGAAACGCAATGTCCATGAGTTAACCTGCCGCCTTACCCGTTGGTCCCGGGGCCATTGCAGGGTCGATGCGGCGTAGACCCTGCGTCCCGTTTTGCCTGCGCTGATGAAAGCCCGCCGGACCAGATTTGGCAATCCCCTCTTTCAGCACCGCGCCCGGCAGCTTAGGGTCGCAAACATGGCACATCCCCGATTCATCCATCTGCGCGTCCATACCGAACATTCCTTGCTTGAGGGGGCGGTGCCGGTCAAGAAACTGCCCGATCTGGCGGCCAAGGCCGGTATGCCAGCGGTCGCGATCACCGATACCAACAATATGTTCGCCGCCCTGGAGTTTTCCGAAGGGGCGGCCAAGGCGGGGGTGCAGCCGATCATCGGCTGCCAGATGGACCTGAATTACGCCGGGGCCGAGCCCGGCAAACGGGTTGAACCTGCCGCCCCGCTGGTTTTGCTGGCGCAGACCGAAGCGGGTTACATGAACCTGATGAAGCTGAATTCCTGCGCCTATCTGGACAAGGGCGGTGCATTGCCTCAGGTCACGTTGGATGACCTAAGCATCTATTCGGATGGGATTATTTGTCTGACCGGTGGCCCTGATGGCCCGGCCGGGCGGTTGCTGCGGCAGGGGCAGGGCCCCAAGGCGCAGGCGCTGATCGAACGCCTCGCCGCAATTTACCCCGACCGGCTGTATGTCGAATTGCAGCGCCACCCCACCGATGGTGGCCTGCCCGAGGCAGAGCGGCTTTCAGAGCAGGGCCTTGTTGAAATGGCCTATGCGATGGGCCTGCCATTGGTCGCCACCAATGACGTGTATTTTCCCAAAGCCAGCCTGTTCGAGGCGCATGACGCGTTGATCTGCATTTCCCAAGGTGCCTATGTTGACCAGCAAGACCCACGTCGCCGCCTGACCCAGCAGCACTATTTCAAATCAGAAGCCGAGATGCTGACCTTGTTCGCCGATCTGCCAGAGGCCATTGAAAACACAGTTGAAATCGCCCGCCGCTGTGCGTTCCGGGCGTTCAAACGTGCGCCGATTCTGCCCCGGTTTGCCGAGAACGAAGTGGCCGAATTGCGCCGGGTGGCGCAAGCGGGGCTAAAGGCGCGGCTGACGGTGATCCCGCTGACCGGGACCGTCGAGGATTACGACAAGCGGTTGGATTTTGAGCTGGGGGTCATCGAACAGATGGGCTTTCCGGGGTATTTCCTGATCGTGGCTGACTTCATCCAATGGGCCAAGGGGCAGGGCATTCCGGTCGGGCCGGGGCGGGGGTCTGGCGCGGGGTCGCTCGTAGCCTATGCACTGACCATTACTGACCTTGATCCGTTGCGCTATAACCTGCTGTTTGAGCGGTTCCTGAACCCCGAACGGGTGTCAATGCCCGACTTTGACATCGACTTTTGCATGGACCGGCGCGAAGAAGTGATCCGCTACGTGCAGGCCAAATATGGCCGCGACCGGGTCGGGCAGATCATTACCTTTGGCGCATTGCTGTCCAAGGCTGCGGTCCGCGATGTGGGCCGTGTGTTGCAGATGCCCTATGGCCAGGTTGACCGGATTTCCAAGATGATCCCGGTCGAGGGGGTCAAACCGGTTTCCATCGAAAAAGCCTTGGCCGACGAGCCGCGCCTGCGCGAAGAGGCCAAGTCGCATGAGGTCGTCAAACGCCTGCTGGACTATGCCGGTCAGATCGAGGGGCTGCTGCGCAATGCGTCCACCCATGCCGCTGGCGTTGTCATTGCTGACCGGCCTTTGGATGAATTAGTGCCGCTTTATCAGGACCCTAGATCCGACATGCCCGCCACCCAGTTCAATATGAAATGGGTGGAACAGGCGGGCTTGGTCAAGTTCGATTTTCTGGGGCTGAAGACACTGACCGTTATCCAGAACGCGGTTGAGTTGATCCGCAAGGCAGGGCGCAGCCTGAATGTGACCGCCGACGGGGTGCAACTGTATGAACCACCCACCGGGTTTGAATATGATATCGGCGCGATCCCGCTGGACGATGCGAAGTCTTATGACCTGTATGCCCGTGCCAAAACCGTCGCGGTGTTTCAGGTTGAATCCTCGGGCATGATGGATGCGCTGAAACGCATGAAGCCCACCTGCATCGAGGATATCGTGGCCCTTGTGGCCCTGTATCGCCCCGGCCCGATGGAGAATATTCCGGCTTATTGCGAGGTAAAGAACGGGCTGAAGCCGCTTGAATCCATTCATCCTTCGATTGATCACATCCTCAAGGAAACCCAAGGCATCATCGTTTATCAGGAACAGGTGATGGAGATTGCCCAGGTCATGGCGGGCTATTCGCTGGGCGGGGCCGATCTGCTGCGTCGGGCGATGGGCAAGAAGATTGCCGAAGAAATGGCCAAGGAACGCCCCAAATTTGAGGCCGGCGCCAAGGCCAATGGGGTGGCCGCCGACAAGGCCCGCGACGTCTTTGACTTGCTTGAGAAATTCGCCAATTACGGGTTTAACAAGTCGCACGCCGCTGCCTATGCGGTGGTCAGTTATCAAACCGCCTGGCTCAAGGCCAATCATCCGGTTGAATTCATGGCCGGGGTGATGAACTGCGACATCCATCTGACCGATAAGCTTGGGGTCTATTTTCAAGAGGTGCGCAAAGGCATGGGGCTGGGCTGGGTGCCGCCGTGTGTCAACCGGTCGGATGCCACATTCAGCGTTGAACAGGGCAAGCTGGTCTATGCGTTGGGTGCGTTGAAAAATATCGGTGTGGATGCGATGCGGCTGATCGTGGCGGGGCGGGGGGGCAAGCCCTTTGCGACCCTGTTCGATCTGGCCCGCCGGGTTGACCTGAAACGGGTCGGCAAGCGCCCGTTGGAAATGCTCGCCCGGTCGGGGGCCTTTGATGTGCTCGATCCGAACCGCAGGCGGGTTTTTGACAATTTGGATGCCCTCGTGGGCTATTCCGCAGCCATTGCAGAGCAGAAAAGTTCAAGTCAGGTGTCGCTGTTTGGTGAGGCCGGGGATGATCTGCCAGAGCCACGGCTTACCGGCGCGCAGGATTGGCTGCCGGCGGAGCGGTTAAGCGAGGAGTTCAAGGCGGTGGGGTTTTATCTGTCCGGCCACCCGCTCGATGACTACATGGCCCCGCTGAAACGCAAAGGCATTCTGACGCTGGACGAGGTGACCGCCAAAGCCGAAAATGGCGCATTCATTGCCAAGATGGCGGGCACTGTGGCCGGGCGGCAGGAACGCAAATCGGCGCGGGGCAATCGGTTCGCCTTTATCCAGATGTCCGATCCGAGCGGGCAATATGAAGTGACGATATTTTCCGACACCCTTGAAACGGCCCGCCCGTTTCTGGAGACCGGCATGCAAGTGGTCATCCAGGTCGAGGCGACGCTTGAGGCCGATCAGCTGAAACTGCTGGGCCGGTCGGTGACCCCGATAGACCACGTTGTCGCTGATGCGGGGTCGTCCGGCCTGCGGGTATACTTGTCGGCACCGGGGGCGCTGACCGCAGTCGCGACGATCCTTGAAAATGCCCGGCGCGACAGCAAAGGGACGGCAGGCCGGGGCCCGGTTTACTTTTGCCTGATGGACCCGGACCTGCCCGGAGAGGTCGAAATTGACGCCGGTTCCGACTATCCGGTGACGCCGCAAATCAAGGGCGCGCTGCGGTCCCTGATCGGCGTGATCGAGGTCGAAGAGGTCTGATGGCGGACGGAACCGGCGTTGGGATTCTTATGCGCCGGGGTTAGCTACCAATGTGGGGGGCGCTGATTGGCGGCAGGGGCATTGCCTGCATCGCCAGCCTCGCGGTCAACCTCGCGCTCGATCAGCATCATCACGCGGCGGGTCAGCAGGGCGATCTCTCGTTCCTGCCGCGCCACAACATCCGACAGATCCTCGACCGTGCGGGTCAGGTGGGCGATGCGTTCTTCTAGGGCGGTCTGATCGGTCATGGGCTGTTACAGCGCCTGTCGGGTTCCCGATGCAAGGGCTTTCTTGCCCCTTTGGTCTGCGCGGGGTAAAGGCTGGCCCAAAGCTGGTTCAGGATGACTTAAGATGGCCAAGGATAAAGACGCCCGCAAGCCCAAGGCCGAAACGCCCAAGGGCTTTCGCGACTATTTCGGGGCCGAAGTGGCCGAGCGGCGGGATATGCTGGCCAAAATCTCGGCGGTGTATGAGCTGTATGGGTTTGATGCG
>JANOMH010000182.1:0-4396 GCA_031420215.1 Rhodobacterales bacterium
GTGCTGCTGATCGACGAAATCGACCGCGCAGATGAAGAGTTCGAGGCCTATCTGCTTGAAATTTTATCAGAATATCAGATTTCGATCCCCGAACTTGGTACGATCACCGCCACCACCAAACCCATCGTGATCCTGACCTCCAACGGCACCCGCGATCTGTCAGATGCGCTGCGGCGACGGTGTATCTACACTTACGTCGACTATCCCGACCGCGCGACCGAGATTTCCATCCTGCGCTGGCACCATCCGGGGTTGGAAGCACGGCTCATCGCCCAAATCGTGGCTTTTGTGCAGGCTCTCCGCAAGGAAGACCTGGAAAAGACTCCTGGCGTTGCCGAGGCGCTGGATTTCGCGGCAGCTTTGTCGGGGCTTGGGATCAACGATCTGACGCAGGACCCGGTAGCGCTGCAGGCAAGTCTTGTCACGCTCTTAAAGACCCAAAACGACCGCGCGGCAGTGCCGACCGAGATCGCCCAGCGTCTGGCCGGAAAGGCCGCATGATGACCCGCGTCTTCAAACCCGTCACCCGGTTTCCACTTCGTGGATCAGGTCCCGCCGACAGAATGGCCGGGTTCATGGCACATCTGCGGCTGAACGGGTTAAAGGTTGGGGTCGAGGAAACCGGCATGGCTTTGGCAGCGCTCGCTTCTGTGCAGGCGACCGATGTGGCAGAGGCACGGATGGCGATGAAGGCCGTGCTGACCAGCTCTGCTGATGATTTTGCCCGGTTCGACAACCTGTTTCTGGCCTATTGGAACAATCCCGGCCGCGAAAAGGCTGGGCAGGCCCAGACCAAATCCGGCAGCGGTGCCAAGGGCGTTCTGGCGCTGGATCACAGCGAACTGACCGGGGCCGGTGCGGCTCAGCGGCCCGATACCGACACTGCGGGAGAGGCTGACCAATCGGGCGAAGGGCGGCGCGTTGGTTCGCGCGTGACTAACCTGATGTCCGTCGATCTGCGTCACGTTCTTGACCCCGCCGACCGGGCCCTGGCCGAGGCGGTTGCAGCCCGGCTGGCCCGCGCCATCCGTGACCGCCGGTCGCGCCGCCACAAGGCTGACCACCGGGGCGACCGGCTGGATATGCGCCGCATTCTGCGCGCCAGCATCGCCACTGGCGGAGAGCCGATCCGCCTGTTCCGCCGCGCCCGGCCAGAGCGGCCCGCCAAGCTGGTGGTGCTTTTGGATATATCAGGGTCGATGACGGTTTATGCTCCGGCCTTTCTGGCCTTTGTCAAAGGGCTGATGACGGCGGATGCCACCACCGACGCCTATCTGTTCCACACCCGCCTTGTCCGCATCACCGAAGCTCTGCGCGATCAGGACGGCCTGCGCGCCGTCAATCGTCTGTCGCTGCTGGCGCAGGGATTTGGGGGCGGCACGCGGATCGGCGGCACCCTTGCGGCCTTTAATCAAAGCTATGGCAAGCGCTTGGTCTCGGGCCGGTCGCTGGTGATGATCATGTCGGACGGGTTTGACACCGACCCGCCAGCGGTGATCGGACAAGAACTGGCGCGGCTGAAAAAGCGCGGCTGCCGGATCATCTGGTTGAACCCGCTCAAAGGCTGGCGCGATTATCAACCGGTCGCTGCCGGCATGGCGGCCGCGTTGCCCTATCTGGATCTGTTTGCCGCGGCCAACACGCTGCAAAGCCTTGCCGCTTTGGAGCCGGAGCTGGCACGAATATGAGGAAGACGACATGGGAATGATTGCACGCGATATCATGGACCGCGTGGCGGAACTGAAATCCGCCGGAGAGCTCTTCGCCTTGGCAACTGTGGTGCGAACGGTTTCGGTCACGGCGGCCAAGGCCGGTGCCAAGGCGGTGATCCTGGCCGACGGGTCGATCTCTGATGGCTGGATCGGGGGCGGCTGTGCCCGTGGTGCCGTTTTGAAAGCCGCGCGTGAAGCCATGGCCGATGGCCAGCCCCGCCTCGTCTCGGTCAGCCCCGACGATGTGCTGAAAGAACGCGGCGTGGCAGCCGGCGACACCAAGGATGGGGTTAAATTCGCCCGCAACATGTGCCCAAGTCAGGGCACGATGGATATCTTTGTCGAGCCGGTTCTGCCGCAGCCTGCCTTGACCGTTTGCGGAACCAGCCCCGTCGCCCTCGCACTTCTGGAGATGGCGCCGCGCTTTGGCTTTGTTGTGACCGGCTGTTCGCCCGCGGCAGAACACCCCGCCTATCCGGCTGACCTGCGCAGGATCGCAGGTTACGACCTGCCCGGGATTGCCTCGGACAGCCACTATATTGTGGTGGCAACCCAAGGCAAAGGCGACGAGGCGGCCCTGCGCGGCGTGCTGGCAACCCAGGCGGGCTTTACCGCCTTTGTGGGCAGCCGTCGCAAGATGGCGTCGCTGCGCGCGGCCTTGCAATCGGATGCGACGCCAGACCGCCTTGACGCCATTCAAGCTCCGGCCGGGCTTGATCTGGGTGCCATAACACCTGACGAAATCGCCCTTTCCATCCTGGCCGCGATGATACGGCACCGCAGGCTTGGACAACGCTCACCTGAAGGAATGTAACATGAAACGCTTCTGGCGCTGGCTCTGCAACTGCCCAACGGATGCCAATCGACGGCCTGTCGACAGGGCCACCGTGTTGGCCTCGATCGAATTTCCCTGCTGCTAAGGACCCAGAAATGGCCATGGAACTGAATGACGAGATCATGATCTCGGCCCCCCGCGATCGTGTCTACGCAGCACTGAACGACCCGAACATCCTGCAACAATGTATCCCCGGATGCGAGGAGTTGATCCGTCATTCGGACACGGACCTTGAGGCCAAGGTCGTTCTGAAAATCGGCCCGGTCAAAGCGCGTTTTGGCGGCAAAGTCACTTTGGATACAACGGATGCGCCGACTGGTTTTTCATTGCGCGGAGAGGGGTCGGGCGGTGTAGCAGGTTTTGCCAAAGGCGGTGCCAGAGTAGTGCTGGAAGATCACGGCCAGGAAACTTTGCTCCGCTATGAGGCAAGTGCCGAAGTTGGCGGCAAGATCGCTCAGTTGGGTAGCCGGCTGATATTGGGTGCGACCCGTAAACTGGCCGAAGCTTTCTTTGAAAAGTTCAAAGAGGCAGTGGCTCGGGAGAATGTAGCGGAGTGAGAAACAGCGCGTCCGGCAAAAGGTCTGCCGCGTCTGTGTCGTAGGGGGCTGCAGCCTGTGGCACTTTGCGCAGAATATCTTCTATCTGCGCTAAAGCGCGAATTCGCCTTTATCTACCGACAGATCAACATGACGCGGCATCGTGCGGCGCCTTTTGACGGTGGACACCGCCGCGCAGCCACCTCAGCCCACCTCGCCGAACGGACCTTTGTAGATTGTCCGGGGTGGGATGAGTTCGGGTTCCACTTCGATCCGCATCGGCCCGTCGGTGCCGGCATCGATCAGCGCATATGCCTGTTCGATAAGCCGGTTCGAATTTTGCCGGACCATGTGAACCGGAAACTGCAGATAGGCGGCGAAGGGGTCGTAATCATAGCAGCCGATAACTGATTCCGAGAAATCCTCGGGCGGAAGATGGACAAAATGCCCCAGCACGCCTTCAAATGCCGTCAAAGAGTTCACGAACAGCCCGGCGGGCAATTTTCCCAACCGCTCGCAAAGTGCCGCGACCTCGCGGGTCGCACTCCGGGGGGCATAGCCGCAGGTGATGATCTGTTCGGGCGATACAGTCTGTCCACGGCGTTCCAGAACGTCGCGAAACCCTTGGATCCGGCGGGCGCTGGCATAGTCGGTCGCGGCGCCGCCCAGAAAATATAGCTTGCCGCTGGTGTCTCGGTCTTTCGCTTGCATTTCCGACAACAGCTTTGTTGTCAGCTCACGCGCGCCGCGCAGATTATCCGAAATCACCGAAGGCCCAAGATGGCTGGGAAGGTCGACAAAGATGTGGCGCAATCCCGCTGCCGTGCAAAAGCGGTGCATGGCGTCGGGGTCAGACGCACCGGCAATGAAGACAAAGTCGACAGCATAGGCGGCAAGCGTCTCGACAATGCGGAGTTCCTCGATTGGATCGCGCATCGCCGAGGCAATGACCGGCACCAGCCCACGCTGACGGGCCTGCGCCTCAAAGCTTTGTGACATTGACGAGAAAAACCTGTTGTCATGGACGGGAATGACCAACCCGACCAGGCCTGACCGCGCCTGTCGCAAGCCACGGGCCTGCAGGTTCGCTGCATAGCCCTGTTCTTCAGCAATCTTGCGGATTGCGTTGACCTTGGCCTCGCTGATTCTGCGGGCTTTCCAGGCGCCACTCAAGGCCGCGCTGACCGTCGACGGCGATGCGCCTGACAGGCGCGCGATGTCATAAATTGTCGCCTTTCGGGTCGGGATCATGCAGGTTCACCGGAAAGTTGCCGTAAAGATTCTTCTTGACGACTCTATGTGTTTGTTGGTTC
>JANOMH010000183.1:0-2216 GCA_031420215.1 Rhodobacterales bacterium
TTGGCTGGCCAAAGCATCTGCCACCATGCCCTTGAGGCGGCTGGTCGAGGCACAAGAGGCGGCGCGACTGGTGATCTATCTGCTGGCAGATACCTCTGCCCCGCTCAGCGGCACGGTCATCGACCTTGAACAAAAAGTCACTGGCGCACCGGGATGAACCTTGGTCGCAGGCTGGTATCAGCGCTGCGTTTCAATCCGCCGCGACTGAAAACAGACTTGCGTCGAATCGCAGGGGTGGAAAGACTGCGGCCAATGGGGGGAGCCTATGGCATTCGATTTTTCGAAGGCATCAGTGCTGGTGATCGGGGCCAGTCGCGCCGGAATTGGGGCGGCGATTGCCCGGGGCTTTCAGGACGCCGGGGCCAGCGTGATGATTACCGGGGCCGAGCCGGAACCGGCAAAGCAGGATCAGGGGCGGTTTGCCTATACGCAGCTTGATGTGACGGATATGGCGGCGGTGCAGGCCTTGGCCGATGCGACCCCGACCTTGGATATTCTGGTCAATTGCGCCGCCATAACCTCGCGTGGCGAGGAAATGGACCCTGCGTTTTTCAGCCATGTTGTGGATGTGAACCTGCTGGGCACCTTCCGCACGGCAGCGGCGTTTCAGCCGCATCTGAGAGCGACCAAAGGGTCAGTCATCAACATCGCCTCGATGTACGCCCGGTTTGGCAGCCCGATGAACCCGGCCTACGGGGCCAGCAAGGCGGCGGTGGAGCAGTTGACGAAATCGCTGGCGATTGCCTGGGCACCGGATGGAATTCGTGTCAACGCGATTGCGCCGGGGTTCATTGTGACCCAGCAATCGGCCAAAAGCCGGACCAATCCGGCGCATGTGGCCGCCGTCACGGCGCGGACCCCGTTGGGTCGCTGGGGGCAGCCGGAAGATATTGTCGGTGCGGCTTTGTTTCTGGCCTCGCCCTTGGCCGGGTTCATGACCGGGGTTTGTCTGCCTGTGGATGGGGGATATTCGATTGTTTGATCTGGGCGCGGTTGTGGTTGGGACCGGGTTTATTGGCGCGGTCCATCTGTCCGCCCTGCGCAAACTTGGGGTCCGGATCGAGGGGGTTTTGGGCAGTTCGCCCGAACGCGGGGCCGAACGGGCGCGGGCTTTGGGTGTTCCAAGGGCTTACGCGACTTTAGAGGATGTGCTGGCTGATCCCAAAGTGCAGGTCGTCCATGTCACCTCGCCCAACATAGCGCATTTCCCGCAAGTGATGCAGATATTGGCCGCCGGGCGGCATGTCATCTGCGAGAAACCGCTGGCGATGACCGCCGCCCAATCGGAACAGATGGTTAATGCGGCGCAGGCCAGCGGCAAGGTTGCTGCGGTCTGCTATAACACCCGGTTTTTCCCGCTGAACCAGCATGCGCATGGCATGGTCGCGGCAGGCGAGCTGGGCGAGGTGCGCCTTGTCACTGGCCATTTCTTTCAGGACTGGCTGGCCATGGACACCGACTGGAACTGGCGGCTGGACCCAGCCGAAGGCGGGCCGTTGCGGTCGGTCAGTGATATTGGCACGCATTGGATTGACCTGACATCGTTCATTACGGGGATGAAACCCGTGGCGGTGATGGCGGACCTGTCCACATTTATCAAAGAGCGGGTAAAACCGACCGGCCCGGTCGAGACCTTTTCCAAGACCACGACCAAGGGCTTTCGCCAAACCATCCATACCGATGACGCCGCCCTGTTGATGCTGCGCTATCCCAACGGGGCGCGGGGGTCGCTGACCACGTCTCAGGTCAACCATGGACGCAAGGTGGCAATGGCCTGGGACATTGCCGGATCGGCGGCCTCGGCGGCCTGGACCATGGAACAGCATGAACAGATGTGGATCGGCCACCGCGATGCCCCCAACCAGATTTTGCTGCGCGATCCAGGACTTATGAACCCGATGGGGGCTGCGGCGACGGCGATGCCGGGCGGGCACCCCGAAGGGTATGGCGATACGTTTGTCGCGTTTTTCCGGCAGGTTTATCTGGATGCGATGGCAGGCGGACGGCAAGCCGCGTCCACCTATGCCAGCTTTGAGGATGGGCATTATGAGATGCAATTCTGCGATGCGGTGCTAAAAAGTGCGCAAACCGGGGCTTGGGTTGATGTGTAGGAGGCCAGTGTGAAACTTGGGATTCTGACCGCGCCCTTTGGCGATACCCCTTTGATGCAGGTCGCGGATTGGGCAGCTGGCAATGGACTTGGCGCGCTGGAAATT
>JANOMH010000184.1:0-5535 GCA_031420215.1 Rhodobacterales bacterium
GGTCAGGCACCGGGCAAGCTATAGGCCGACCCAACCCCTTCGGTCCCGTCCAGCGTGCTGAACCGCTCGGCGCTGCCGTCACGGTGATACATCCGGTCATGGTCTGGATAATGCACGATATCGACCGCATTCCGGGTTCCAACCACAAGATAGCTGGCATCACCTGTTCCCTGATTTTGCAGAAAATGTCCGACCGGCTCGCCCGCCTTGAAGCAGACTGCCTGACCGGGGTGTAGCACCGTTGCCTGGCCGCCTTCATGAACGGTCACTTCGCCAGTCAGCATGTAGATGAACTCATCTTCGGTCGCGTGCCAGTGGCACAGCGATGACCGGGACCCGGGCGGCAGGATTTCCACAAAGGCCCCGAACTGGGTCAGCCCGCCGGTATCGCTGAACCGCAATCCAGTGGCCGGGCCGCAAGGGGTGTCATTGACTGTGATGGTTTCGATGTGGACGTTTTCGGGGGTGACGATGGGCATGTGCAGCATCCTTGAATTGGTGACCCAAGGTATCTTAAAGCGGTTTGCCTTCGATGTGAATCGCTCACGCCTCGCCGATCTCGCCCCGGCGAAGGCCGGGGCCTCGACGCTTTGACGCGAGCCATCGGGACCCCGGCCTTCGCTGGGGCGAGATCGGGGGGAATGCGTCGCATAAGACCCAAACCGCCTTAACGCAAAAGGGCCAGTGTTTCCACCGGCCCTCGTGTCAGTCATCCCGCGCGCGTTATTCGCGGCTGCCAAAGATATGCAGCAGGAACATGAACATGTTGATGAAATCGAGATACAGGTTCAGCGCGCCCATGATCGCGGCCTTACCCAGCCATTCGCTGTCTCCGCCGTTGGCATGCGCCAGATAGGTGTTCTTGATCGTCTGGGTGTCATAGGCAGTCAGGCCCGCGAAAATCAGCACGCCGAGGATCGAGATCGCGAACATCATCCCGGGCGATTGCAGCCAGATGTTCACGATCGAGGCCACCAGAATGCCGATCACCCCCATGATCAGGAATGAGCCCCAACCCGAGATGTCCTTTTTCGTGGTGTAGCCATACAGCGACAGACCCGCAAAGGCGACCGACGTGATCAGAAACACCTGCACGATGGAGTAATCGGTATAGACCAGAAAGATCGAGCTGAGCGACGCGCCCATGGCCAGTGCGAAGGCGTAAAAGAACAATTGCGCCGCCGCCGCCGACAGCCGGTTGATCATCGCACTCATCGCAAAGACCATGACCAGCGGCAGGAACATGACGACCCATTTCAGCGGCGAGGCGAACAGCGTCACGCCAAAACTGGTCAGCATCGTGCCGTTCGGCATCGCCATCGCCGCATTGGCGGGATCGGTGGTGACGGCCAGACCCGCCATCGCCCATGCGGCCAATCCGGTAATCACCATCCCCACGGACATTGTGCCGTAGACTTTATTCATATGGGCGCGCAGCCCTGCGTCAATGGCGGCCGTTTGAACGCCGGCGCCAGCGCGGATAGTGTTGTATTCAGCCATCAGAGACCTCCAAAGGGAACATTTGGCGCCCTTGCCGGGCACCTTGTCACACATATTGGCAACCGGGCGGTATAATTCAAGGATTCCGTCATGCCGGTCCGCGCATTTCTGATAAAAATGCGCGGGAATGTCGCACCCCGACTGGCATTAACGCAACCATTGATCCGGCGCATTCCAGATCGGGCGGGCCGCTTCGGCTTCGGCCTCGTGCCGGGTCAGGCCGATATCGCGCAAAATCGCGTCATCCAGCGTGGCCAGCCGCTTGCGCTGTTGCCATCCGGCATAGACCTGAACAAAGCGCGCCAGGGCCGAACCCCCGGTCCGGTAGGTCGCCTGAACAAGGCGGGTAGTGCGCGCAATCTGAGTCATCATATCACCTGTGGTTTTGTGATGGATCGGGGAGATCCCATCTGGATGCTTGATATATGCCGCAGGGTCGGACATAATGAAAATGAATGTTTGACCGTTAAAGTATCAAGGATTGTGATAGGCGCCGAAATCTGGACATGACTGCCTTGCGCTCTTTCGTTGCCGTTGCCGAATCCGGCGGGGTCACCAAAGCCGCGTATTTCCTGAACCTGACTCAATCCGCCGTGTCGATGCAGCTGAAGCGGCTGGAGCAGGGGCTTAACCTGGGGCTGTTTGACCGGGGCGGCCGGACCATCGGACTAACCGCCTCGGGCGAACAGCTGCTGGGCTATGCCAAACGCATGCTGGCCCTGAATGACGAGATTTATGGCCGCCTGACCGCGCAGCAATACGAGGGCGAAGTCGTGTTGGGCGTGCCGCATGACATCCTCTATCCGGCGATCCCGCAAGTCTTGCAGCGGCTGTCTGCGGCCTATCCCCGGGTCAAAGTCCGGCTGATATCCTCCTTTACCACCATGTTGCGCGAAACCTTTGCGCGCGGCGAGGCCGAGATTATCCTGACCACCGAAGATATGGTGGGCGAGGGCGGCGAAACGCTGGCCAACCGCCCGCTGATCTGGGTCGGTGCGCCCGGCGGGCAGGCGTGGAAACAGCGCCCGCTGCGACTGGCCCATGAACGCGAGTGTATTTTCCGCCAAGGCGCGCAGCGGCGGCTGGACGAGGCGGGGATCCCTTGGGAAATGGCGGTTGAAAGCGATTCGACCCGGTCAACCGAAGTGACCGTCAGCGCCGATCTGGCCGTGCATACGATGATCGAAGGCACCGAGCCACAGCACTTTGAACGCATCGCTCATGGCGGCAGTCTGCCCGACCTGCGACGGGTCAACCTGAACCTGTATGTCAGCCCCCTGGCCCAAGGGCCGGTGATTGCAGAGATGGCCTCTCTGATCCGTCAGGCCTATCGTGCGGGCTGATTTGCCTGAATCGCAGCACGATGATCGGGCAGGGGCCGGATTGTCCCTGCAATGCACCCAATACGGGAATCACTGTGCCGGTTTGGTTAACCCGGACCCCGACGCACCGGTTGCCGCCCCCAGCGCCGCCAGATTGCGGTTCCTTACCCTTAGCTTTGTGTTTTCATAGTGTTAGCATGTGGGCAGCATCTTGAGTAATCGTTCAACAATCGCCCTGGTTCCGGGCAATTGTCGATCAACTAACAAGCCCACTTGTCCAAAAGGTCAGGATGACAATTGCAACCGTTACGTGTTCTATAAAGGTGTCGGATTTAGCAGTTGGCAAGGTTTCGTGCCTAGAACTCCGGCGGGGATCAAGGGAACAGCTGCGTTCCAGCGAGTCGTTGATGACTTGCTTAACACTGTGAAGGACGGTTTAGTTATGAAGCATTCAGTAGATGTACATGTGGGTAAACGTATCCGGCACCGCCGCTGGATGAACGGCACTACCCAGCAACAGTTGGCAGAAAAAGTAGGGATCAAATTTCAGCAGATCCAAAAGTATGAAACCGGGATGAACCGGGTCAGTGCGTCGCGGCTGTGGGATATTGCCCATTCGCTGGGTGTGCCGGTCGCGTTCTTTTTCGAAGGGCTGGATGGCACGCAGGCCAGCGAAGCGGCCCCCGGTAGTGATATGCCCGGCGATATCCTGTCAGACCGCGAAGCGCTGGAATTGCTGCGCTCGTATTACGCGATCCCGGAAAATCAGCGCCGTCGGCTGTTTGATCTGGCGCGCGTGCTCAGCGAAGCGGCCTGAACGCCGCCGGCTGACGGATGAGGCGGCTTTGGTCAGGCAACACTTGACCAGCCGCCACACCCCGCGCTACCCCCTGCTGATCCGATGCGGATCATGATGGGACAGGCGCGATGGATAAACTGACAGACGCCACCAAAACCGACCTGATCCGCGTTGCACATGCCTTGGCCGATGTGGCGCGGGTTGAAACCATGCGCCATTTCCGCACTGCAATTGCGACCGAGGACAAAAACGTCCCCGGCACCAGGTTTGATCCGGTCACCGTGGCCGACCGGGCCTGCGAACTGGCGATGCGGGATATTCTGGCGACGGACCGCCCGGATGACGGCATTTTGGGCGAGGAATTTGGCACCAAAGCCGGGACCAGCGGCCTGCAATGGGTGCTTGACCCAATCGATGGCACCCGTGGTTACATCAGTGGCACGCCGACCTGGGGGGTGCTGATCTCGGTCGCCGATGACACCGGGCCGCTGTATGGCATCATCGATCAGCCCTTTATCCGCGAGCGGTTCGAGGGCGGCTTTGGCATCGCCCGCGTCACCGGCCCGATGGGCGACGTGCCTTTGCGCTCAGGGCCAGCGCGGGCCTTGTCCGAAGCGATCCTGCTCTCGACCTTTCCCGAAATTGGCACGTCCGCAGACCTTGCCGGCTTCCGCGCTGTCGCCACTCGCGTCAAACTCACCCGCTACGGCATGGATTGTTATGGCTATGCCCTGCTTGCGGCAGGTCAGGTCGATCTGGTGGTCGAGGCGGGCTTGCTGCCCTATGACATTCAAGCCCCGATGGCGGTCATTCAGGCCGCTGGCGGGGTCGTGACCAACTGGCAGGGCGGCCCTTGTGATCAGGGGGGCCGGGTTCTGGCTGCTGCCAATCGGGCCGTACATGCCGAAGCTATGGCTTTGCTGCGCGATGCCTGATCTGCTGATCCGAAACGCCGATCACATCCTGACGATGGATGATGCCGGGGCAGAACCGGCTGGTGCGGACATCCTGATCCGGGGCGGGGTGATTGTGGCTGTGGGGCAGGGGATAGCCGCGCCGGGGGCCGAAATCATCAGCGCCAAAGGCTGCGTTGTGACCCCCGGTTTGGTCAACACCCACCATCACCTGTATCAAACCCTGACCCGCGCCGTCCCCGGCGGACAGGACGCGCTGCTGTTTGGCTGGCTGCGGACCTTGTATCCGATCTGGGCGCGATTTGGGCCAGAGCATATGTTCGTCTCGGCGCAAATCGGGCTGGCCGAACTGGCGCTCTCGGGTTGCACGCTGACCTCGGATCACCTGTATCTGTTCCCCAACGGATCGCGGCTGGATGACACGATTGACGCTGCCGCTGAACTGGGCCTGCGCTTTCATCCGACGCGCGGCGCGATGAGCATCGGTGAATCGGCCGGTGGGCTGCCGCCGGATTCGCTGGTGGAATCCGAGGATGCCATTCTGTCCGACACGATCCGCCTGATCGACCGCTACCATGACCCCGCCGCAGGGTCGATGTGCCGGATCGGCGTCGCCCCCTGTTCGCCGTTCAGCGTCAGCCGCGAGCTGATGCGGGATGCAGCCCTTCTGGCCCGCGACAAAGGCGTCATGCTGCACACCCACTTGGCCGAGAATGACGAAGATGTGGCCTATTCGCTTGCCAAATTTGGCTGTCGGCCCGGTCAATATGCCGAGGATCTGGGTTGGACCGGCTCCGATGTCTGGCATGCGCATTGCGTGAAACTGGACGCAGGGGAAATCAGCTTGTTCGCCCGGTCCGGCACCGGCATCGCCCATTGCCCCTGTTCCAATTGCAGGCTTGGGTCGGGCATCGCCCCGGTGCGCCAGATGCGCGATGCCGGGGTCAAGGTCGGGCTTGGCGTCGATGGGTCGGCCAGCAACGACATGGGCAACCTGATG
>JANOMH010000185.1:0-8690 GCA_031420215.1 Rhodobacterales bacterium
CCAAGCTTGGAATGGAGCCTATCCGCCGCGCTGCCCTTGTGAAAGCCACGATTGCGCAAATCGGCGAGAGAGGGTCGCTTGATGTCACCGTGGCGCAGATTGCCAAGCGGGCGGGCATGTCCAGCGCCTTGGCGCATCATTATTTCGGGTCCAAGGAACAGATTTTTCTAGCCGCGATGCGTCATATCCTGACGTTGTATGCGGCCGAAGTGCGCGGTGCCCTGCTGATGGCCGATGGCCCGCAGGCGCGGATCGAGGCGATTGTGCGCGCCGGGTTCGGCACCTCGAACTTTCGCCCCGAAACCATTGCGGCCTGGTTGAACTTTTACGTGCTGTCGCTGACTTACAAGGATGCAGCCCGGCTGTTGCGGGTCTATCAGGGGCGGCTGCGTAGCAATCTGATCTATAATCTGCGGCCTTTGGCGGCTGATCCCGGTGCTGTGGCCACCCGTTTGGCTGGGTTGATCGACGGGCTGTATCTGCAACAGGGGCTAAGTGCCGTGCCCGCCGATGGGCGGGCCGCGACCGCGCATGTGCTGGCCTGTCTGGCGATGGAAACCAAATCATGACCAAGCCCAATTTCCTGATCATCATGGTCGACCAATTGACGGGCACCCTGTTCCCGGACGGTCCTGTGGACTGGCTGCATGTGCCGCACCTGCGGGCGCTGGCGGCCCGGTCTACAAGGTTTGCCAATTGCTACACCGCCTCGCCGCTTTGCGCCCCGGCGCGGGCATCGTTCATGTCCGGGCAATTGCCCAGCCGCACGCAAGTCTATGACAATGCCGCCGAATTTTCCTCGTCGATCCCGACCTATGCGCATCATCTGCGGCGCGCGGGCTATTACACCTGCCTGTCCGGCAAGATGCATTTTGTCGGCCCCGACCAGTTGCACGGGTTCGAGGACCGGTTGACCACCGACATCTATCCCGCCGATTTCGGCTGGACCCCCGACTACCGCAAACCGGGGGAACGGATCGACTGGTGGTATCACAATCTGGGCTCGGTGACGGGGGCAGGGGTCGCCGAGATCACCAATCAGATGGAATATGACGACGAGGTGGCGTTTCACGCCAATGCCAGGCTGTATGACCTGTCGCGCGGGGCGGATGCACGCCCCTGGTGCCTGACCGTCAGCTTTACCCATCCGCATGATCCATTTGTGGCCCGGCAGAAATATTGGGACCTGTATGAGGGATGCGAACATCTGGACCCGGTGACGCCAGCGCTGGACTATGCCGATCAGGACCCGCACAGTCAGCGGCTGATGGATGCCTGCGATTACAAAGGGTTGGATATTACGCCCGACCACATCCGCCGCGCTCGCCGCGCCTATTTCGCCAATATCAGCTATATTGACGACAAAGTGGGTGAGTTGCTGGCCACACTGAAAGCCACGCGGCAAGAGGCGACCATCGTCTTTGTGTCGGACCACGGCGAAATGCTGGGCGAACGGGGCCAATGGTTCAAGATGTCGTTCCGCGAAGGCGCTGCACGTGTCCCCCTGATGATCGCCTCGCCGGGCATCGAGCCCGGTCTCGTCGAGCCCGCCACCTCGACGATTGATCTGTGTCCCACGCTTTGCGCTTTGGCGGGCGTCTCGATGGCCGAGGTCAGCCCCTGGACCGATGGGCATAGCCTGATCCCGATGGTAAATGGCGGCACCCATCCTCCGGTGGCGATGGAATACGCGGCCGAGGGCACGATCACGCCGATGGTGGGCTGGCGGATGGGCAATTGGAAATACACTCAATGCCCGGCTGACCCCGAACAATTATTCGACTTAGCCACCGATCCAACTGAGGCGGTCAACCGGGCCGCCGATCCGGCCTGTGCAGCAATCCTTGCAGGTTTCCGCACCATGACGGCGGCGCGGTGGGATTTGCCAGCCTATGACGCGGCGGTGCGCCAAAGTCAGGCCCGGCGCTGGGTGGTGTATGAGGCCCTGCGCAATGGGGCCTATTACCCATGGGACCACCAGCCCCTGCAAAAGGCGTCAGAGCGTTACATGCGCAACCACATGGACCTGAACGTGTTGGAATCCGCGAAACGCTTTCCCCGCGACACCTAACTCTCTTCCCCTTCTTTTGGTCCTGAATATCCCCGCCGGAGGCATTGAAGTTTTCCATATGACCTATCCTGTCCAGCCCAATGCCAGCCATTTCACGGAGCGCCACGGCGCACGCCTTTGTGCAGAGCGGTTACATGACCACCGGGACTGGAGCGTTGTTCGGGTGAGCAGGGTGGCGCAGATTGCTGAGAGGTGTCTGATGGATCAGAGTGATCCATCCGTCACCTCGTCCACTGTGCTGTGGCGATTCGCCCGAGCCTCAAGGACCTTTGGCCGCCTGCGGCGGTGCTGCGCATCCTTGACCCTCTGTCGAATCACCGGAGAATTGTGATGCAGGCCGATTATGTGATTGTCGGCGCGGGCAGCGCGGGTTGCGCCATTGCTTACCGGCTGGCCGAGGCGGGCCGTCAGGTTCTGGTCATTGAACATGGTGGCACGGATGCGGGCCCGTTCATTCAGATGCCTGCGGCCCTGAGTTATCCGATGAACATGTCCCGCTATGACTGGGGCTATCAGACCGAGCCCGAACCGCATCTGGGTGGCCGGGTTCTGGCCACCCCGCGCGGCAAGGTGATCGGCGGGTCCAGCAGTATCAATGGCATGGTCTATGTCCGTGGCCATGCCCGCGACTTTGACCATTGGGCCGAACAGGGGGCGCAGGGCTGGGGCTATGCCGATGTGTTGCCCTATTTCAAGCGGATGGAGCATTGGCATGGATCGACCGGCGATCCGGCCTGGCGCGGCAGTGATGGCCCGCTGCATGTCACCCGTGGTCCGCGCAACAACCCGCTGACCCGCGCTTTCGTCACGGCTGGCCGGCAGGCGGGTTATCCGCTGACCGAGGATTACAATGGCGAGACTCAGGAAGGTTTTGGCGCGATGGAGGCCACGATCTGGCAAGGCCGCCGCTGGTCTGCCGCCAATGCCTATCTCAAGCCTGCACTTAAGCGGCCCAACTGCACGGTGATCCGGGCCTTTGCCCGTCGGGTCATTATCAACGATGGTCGTGCCGTCGGCGTAGAGATCAGCCGGGGTGGGGTGACCGAGGTGATTACGGCCAATGCCGAAGTCATCATCACCGCTTCATCGATCAATTCGCCCAAGTTGCTGATGTTGTCGGGGATTGGCCCGGCAGCGCATCTGGCCGGGCATGGCATCCCGGTCGTGGCCAACCGCGCGGGCGTCGGCCAGAATCTGCAGGATCATCTGGAAATGTACATCCAGATGGCCGCGACCCAACCTATAAGCCTTTATAAATACTGGAATCTTGTCGGCAAAGGGCTGCTTGGTGCGCAATGGCTGCTGACCGGTAAAGGGTTGGCGGCCAGCAATCAGTTTGAAAGTTGCGGGTTCATCCGGTCGCGTGCGGGTGTGGATTACCCTGATGTCCAGTTTCATTTCCTGCCTATCGCCGTGCGCTATGACGGCAAGGTGGCGGTCAAGGGGCATGGGTTTCAAGCGCATGTCGGGCCGATGCGATCCGCCTCGCGCGGGGCAGTAACTTTGCGGTCGGGCGATCCTGCTGCCTCTCCTAAAATCCTGTTCAACTATATGTCCGACCCGCAGGATTGGGAGGATTTCCGCAAATGTATCCGGCTCACGCGCGAGATTTTCGCGCAAGAGGCCTTTGCCCCCTATCGCGGCCATGAAATTCAGCCCGGCGCGCAGGCACAGACCGATGATGAACTGGACGAGATGATCCGCGACCACACCGAAAGCGCCTATCACCCCTGCGGCACCTGCCGGATGGGCCGGGCGGATGATCCGGGCGCTGTGGTTGACCCTGAAACCCGGGTGATCGGGGTGGATGGCTTGCGCGTGGCGGACAGTTCAATCTTTCCGCGCGTGACCAATGGCAATCTGAATGCCCCGTCGATCATGGTCGGCGAAAAGGCTGCGGATCATATTCTGGGCCGGGCAGCTTTGGCCCCGGCGAATGTGGCGCCCTGGATCAATCCGCACTGGCAGACGACCCAAAGGTAAGTCAATAACCCCGGTCAGGCAGCGAGTTTCACCGCCCGCCGCATCAACAGCAGGATCGACAGTCCCGCCCCGACGGATGCACCGAACATGATCAGTTGCAACGGCAATGCCCCCGGCCCTGCGATCAAAGCATGGGCGGCATAGGCCGACAGCGCTGCCCCGCCGCCAATCAGAATTGCGCTGCCCAGCCCGGATGCTGTGCCCGCCAAATGCGGCAGGACCGAGAGCATGCCTGCGGTCGCATTGGGCATGATCATGCCGTTGCCGATCCCGACAAAGCTGCTAAAGCTAAAGAATATCAAGGCACTGGTTACGCCCATCAGCCCCAATCCCAATGACAGCGCCATGCCCCCGATCAGGATGCCGGCGCCGATCAGGATCATCCGGTCAATCCCCACCTGCACCGAAAACCGGCCAGAGATGTAGTTGCCAAAGGCATATCCAATTGCCGGTGCACCCAAGGCGACCCCGGTCCAGAGCGGACTTAGCCCGAACACCTGATCGGCGACAAACGACGCGCCGCCCAGAAACGCAAAGAATGTGCCCGAGGCGAAAGCGGCGCAAAGCACATAGCCCCAGAACGGCATCGAGGTCAGCAATTCGGGGTAGGACTTCAACTGCGCGGCAAAGCTGAGCCCTTCACCTTTGATCGTTTCACCCTGATCGAACCAGGCCAGCACGCCGACGCCAATGCCGCAAACCGCCAACAAAACAAACGTTGACCGCCATCCAAACGCCTGATCCAGTGCCCCGCCAATCATCGGCCCGACCATGGGGACCAGGGCCATGCCCATGGTCACATATCCGATCATCGAGGCTGCTTCCTCTTGTGGCACCATATCACGCACAATCGCCCGGCTAAGGACCATGGTCGCGGCAACGGTGCCCTGTAACATCCGGAAAGCAAGGAATATTTCGACCGATGGCGCCAGCATCGCGCCGATGGTCGCCACCGTAAAAATCGCCATTGCCCACAGGATCACCGGGCGGCGGCCATAGCGGTCGGAAATCGGCCCAATGCCGATCTGCAACAGGGCGGTGACCGCCAGATAGCCCGACAGCGACAGCTGCATCATCGCATATGAGGTGTCAAAATCCTTGGCCATAGCGCTGAGCGAGGGCAGGAATATCGACATATTCAGCGCCGAAATCCCGGCCAGCAGGATCAGCGTGACAATATGCGGCGGGGTGTGCCGGTCCAGAAACCGGACTTGGGGGGATGTGGTCATGCGCCAGACTTAGCGCCGGGGCAGGGCAGTGTCCACACTCACACCTGCGGCCCAAACTGTGCGAAAATGAACCATGCCCCGATAGCGATAAATCCAAAGCCTGCCGCGTGGTTCCAGCGGACCGGTTCGCCCAGGTAAACCACCGAAAACACCACGAAAACCGACAGGGTGATGACCTCCTGGATGGTTTTCAGTTGGGCCGCGTTGAACGTGCCATGCCCGATCCGGTTGGCCGGGACCTGTAGCACAATTCGAAAAACGCGATCCCCCAGCTGACAAGGATCACGATGACCAATGGGGACGAGGTGAACTTCAGATGCCCATACCATGCGAATGTCATGAAAACATTGGACATTATCAGCAGACCGATGTTGATCAGGGGAATTGGCAGTTGCATCTGTGTCCTGACAGAGGTTGCGGGTTTGCAATTGCCAAACTTGCCCGCCTATATAGAGGACAACAAGGGGGGCACGATGAAAGACATTCTGGGGGAGCTTGAGGCCCGTCGCGAAACCGCCCGTCAGGGCGGCGGCGAGGCCCGCATTGCGGCCCAACATGCCAAAGGCAAACTAACTGCCCGCGAACGGATAGAATTGCTGCTGGACGAGGGGTCGTTCGAAGAGTTCGACATGTTCGTTGCCCACCGCTGCACCGATTTCGGGATGCAGGACCAGCGCCCGGCAGGTGATGGCGTGGTCACTGGCTGGGGCACGGTCAATGGCCGGATGATCTATGTCTTTTCGCAGGATTTTACCGTGTTCGGCGGGTCGCTGTCCGAAACCCATGCGCAAAAGATCTGCAAGATCATGGACATGGCAATGCAGAACGGGGCACCCGTGGTGGGGATCAACGATTCAGGCGGGGCGCGAATTCAGGAAGGGGTGGCATCGTTGGCAGGCTATGCCAACGTCTTTCAGCGCAATGTCATGGCCTCGGGCGTGGTGCCGCAGATCAGCCTGATCATGGGGCCCTGTGCGGGCGGGGCGGTCTATTCGCCCGCAATGACCGACTTCATTTTCATGGTCAAAGACAGCTCTTACATGTTCGTCACCGGCCCCGATGTGGTCAAAACCGTCACCAACGAGGTAGTCACCGCCGAGGAACTCGGTGGGGCCAGCACCCATACCCGCAAATCATCCGTGGCCGACGGCGCGTTTGAAAATGATGTCGAGGCCTTGATCGAGGCCCGTCGTCTGATTGACTTTTTGCCGCTGAACAACCGCGAAAAGCCGCCCGTCCGGCCGTTTTTCGATGATGTGACCCGGATGGAACCCAGTCTGGACACCCTGATCCCCGACAATGCCCAGACACCATATGATATGAAAGAGCTGATCCTGAAACTGGCGGATGAGGCGGATTTTTACGAAATTCAGGCCGAATTTGCCAAAAACATCCTGACCGGGTTCATCCGGCTGGAAGGGTCGACCGTCGGCGTTGTTGCCAATCAGCCAACAGTGCTGGCCGGATGTCTGGATATCGACGCGTCCCGCAAAGCCGCCCGGTTTGTCCGGTTCTGCGATGCGTTCGAGATCCCTATCCTGACTTTGGTCGATGTCCCCGGCTTTCTGCCAGGCGTCTCGCAGGAACTCGGCGGCGTGATCAAACACGGCGCGAAACTGCTGTTTGCCTATGGTGAGGCGACCGTGCCCAAGGTCACGGTGATCACCCGCAAGGCCTATGGCGGGGCCTATGATGTGATGTCGTCCAAACATCTGCGCGGCGATTTCAACTATGCGTGGCCGACGGCGGAAATCGCGGTGATGGGAGCCAAGGGGGCGGTGGAAATTCTGTATCGCAGCGAACTGGCCGATAAAGACAAGATCGCCGAACGCACCCGCGATTATGAAAGCCGCTTTGCCAACCCATTCGTCGCCGCCGAAAAAGGGTTCATCGACGAAGTGATCATGCCACATTCCACCCGGCGCCGGGTCTGCCGGGCGTTTGCATCCCTGCGCGGGAAAAAGCTGCAAAATCCGTGGAAAAAGCATGACAATATTCCGCTGTAGCATGGTAGTCCTGATGGCCAGCACCGCCCATGCCGACCCGGTTGCGACACCTTCGGGCCAGACAGTCACGCTGTTTGACGTGGTGCTGGAACCTGATGTCGCCCGGTTCCGCTATCTCGCCCCGGCTATTGACCCTGCCGGGCAGGGGCTGACGCATGACGATGTGGTCGGCGATTTCGTCTGGCTTTGCGAAAGCTTCGCGATACCGGGGCTGGTGCAGGCGGACAAATCGACCGAACATGTGATCATCGCAATGTCCGACCGCGAGGTTGAATTTGGCATCGCCGCGCCGGATGCGACCCAGTTCATTGAATCCTATACTGTCCAGGGGCCTGACTGCATATGGGACGAATTTTGATGCTGCCACAACATCTTGTGACCGTGTGTCGCCGACGCAACAGCAATGATGCAACCCCGCCACAAGCCGGCCAACTTGGCTGCAAGTCGTATCCTTTCAAGTGCTTGCCCTGTATTCTTAATGCTGACCACACCCCCGTGGTCAGAGCAGCCCAAAGGGGGCGGGACTGGCGCTATGACCAGACGCACCTCGGGGACCGAAGCAGGAGCAGACAATGCAGAAACTCGTCAAAACACTTGCAGCCCTCAGTCTTTTGGCCGTCATGGCGGCCTGCAACAAAGGTGGGACCGTCGAAGAATTCGTGGCGCCCATTGCCACAGTGTCCCCGGTCACAGTCGAACCCGTATTTGCGGGCAAGTATAACTAAAGTCGGCCCGATTATTGTCGGCCCGATTATTAACTGCCCGACTCTTGATCGAACGGGGCGGGGCCAATGCCCCGCCCTGACCACGGTGGCCTTCGCCCGAGGGTTGATCTGATGGAAAAACACCGCGGCTTTCCCGGCCGCCTCCCCGGCACAGATTTCCAGTTCGTCATCCGGCGCGGCGCAAAGCAGGGTGCGACCAAAATCGTGGCCAAGGAACGCTTTGCCGACCGCCGCCCCGCCGACCGCCGGGCTGATGCCGGGTTCATGGCGGCCCTGCTGAATGCCTTTGGCGAGGAACCCTTTGTGCGCGGCAATCTGGATGCGGGCCGCCTGGGCTGGTTTTTCGGTCGCGAAGTGATTCCCGCCGAGGATCCGTTCGACCCCGCAAGCTACGACGCGCTGCTGAAAATAGACCTCAAACGCGCCGAGGCCAGCTTTCCCGAGCTGTTTGAATGAAATTTAGGCAGGTCATCGGCAGGTGTCTGCCCATGCAAATACAATTTAAGCGGGAAACGGCCCAAATCGGGCAAAGGTCAACATGGGTCTATGTGACCCTAGGTCAATTGTGCCAAACATGCGGCGTGGCCAAAGGGTCCAGCAAGCCTTTGCCCACACATTGTCAAAACCGTTACCCTTCCCCTAATGGGTGGTCTGATCATACCCGGGTCAGACCACC
>JANOMH010000186.1:0-1996 GCA_031420215.1 Rhodobacterales bacterium
GCCTGCACAACGGGGGCGGCTCCATCGAACTGCGTCCGGAGTGGCTCCTCGGCCCGGAGGTTCCGCCAGGAAAAGGTGCCGCCCTCAGACCAATCCCTATCGCTGATACGCGAGAAACCTAAGACTTCGCTCCCCGCCCACGCGGGGATGACGATCTTGGTGGCACCAGGATGATCCGCAGGGCCTGCACGGCCATCAACGACGGCGGTGGGTCCGCATCCCCGACAATACAGCGCAGCATGTCGATCCAGTCGCGCTCATTTGGCGTGATCGGTGCCGTCGAGGGGAGCTTGAAGCCCTCGACGACGCGCCTGTCATTCCTGATCATTTCCCGAACACCCCGCGGATGGCGGCGGCGGCCCGCGATGTCAGCCGTGGATCGGTATCCCCCGAAGCCTCCCTGATCTCGTTGATCCAGGCCATTTCGTTCTTGGTTATCGGCTGGCCGATGATTTCGTAGATCGCCGCCGCCGCCGTGCTGCCTTCGCTTTGTTCGAGGGCAAGGCGCAACAGAAGCGCGGGGTCGGACTCCAGCGCCTTCGCGAGCGCAGGAACGCGGTCGATCGGCAGCTTGGTCGCGCCCTTCTTGATCATCGTGACCATGTTCGGGTTCACGAAACCGGCCTCTTCGGCGATCTCCGCCTGAGTCTTTTTGTGCTTCAACTCGAGCAGCCTGGTATCGAGGAACTTCGCCAGCCGAGTGTCTTGATAGGGTTTCTTCGCCATCATCGTCTCCTATGTGATCAGCGACGTGCGTGTTGCGCGTCATGATTCAGATATAGCGACGGGCTGATGGGAAACTGCGGGAACAGCGGCAGGAGTTTCTTGAAGTCGGTTGCAGTCTACACTTCAATCGCACCACATGGAGCCCTTTGATCAATAATCCTCCACCGACGGCGATGCCGAACACATCTCCAATTTCACAACTTAGTAAGCTCTGTCCGATTAATTGTCAGGCAGCGCACTACAATCCAAAACGTAATTCGGCAATGCGTCGATGACGCGCAGTCGCGCAACAATCGTGACATCGCCGTAATCATCGCCTGCCGTTTTTCCTGCATGACCCTGGATTGCATCCACCACCCTTGACGTTAGGCCCAGCTCCAGACCCAAGGTTTTAAAACGATGGCGCCAACCATGGTTGGGGTCTACATCAACCACGCGAAGATTCGCCTTATTGAGCCATTCTCCAACTCTTCCAGACGTCGCCCGGGCGCTTTTCTTCATATCTGCGCTTGTTGTTTTTTCCCTGGAATAAGAATTATGAAACATCGGCCCGGGTTTAGCGAATTTCACAAAATCGACAAAACCTAACGCGACCACCTGAAGATGAAGGGGGACATCGCGGAAATCTCCTTGTTTCAACGATCCAGCGTCGGGCCTGATCCTCATGATCCATCGCCCACCTTCTTGCCGGAGGTCTTCCTTGTGCATCTGCGTGATTTCAGTGATCCGCGCTCCTGAGAACGCGCAAAGGATCGGAGCCCAACGCTTGGCTGCCGTGATGTGGTCGCTTTCACGGTTCGCAGGGTTTGAAGCACAGGCCGGCTGATAATGGATCGATGCGATTAAGAGATTGACCGCCTCGGGTGTCGTGTAGCCCTTCTCGCGACTCCGCGCCTTCTTTGCAACTCCTTGCTGAACATATTGACACTCGTTGGACGGAAGTCGGTCATTCTTAAAAGCCCAAGTGAAAATGGCGCGGATACAGGCAAGATAGACGTCGGCGACCGTCTTGGAGCTCTTGCCTTCTTTCAGCAGTTGGTCTCGCCAATCGAGAAGATCTCGCTTCGTAATTTTACGAGCGTCGCTGCCATTCATGAATTTCGCCAAGTGGTCAATAACGCTGGACCAACGTTTCCCTCCATCGAGGTGTTTACCCTCATACTGACGGTTGACGACATAGTCATCAAACAGCGAGCGCAGTGGAACGGCGGGCGTGTTGACCTTCGGTTGTGCTGGCGCTTTCACGATCAGATCCGCAGCCCTACCGCCA
>JANOMH010000187.1:0-4091 GCA_031420215.1 Rhodobacterales bacterium
ACCCGACCGCGCCCGCCATGTCCTGCAACTGACAATCACCATTCGCCGAACAGGTCAGGCAATCCAGGGGATGGTCGGAAATGTACAATTCCATGACCCCTTTGCGCAGCTTTTTGACCTTCGCAGATTGAGTATGGACAACCATGCCTTCGGTCACCGGCGTGGTGCAGGATGACGGCGTGCCACGCCGCCCTTCGATTTCGACCAGACACAGGCGGCAGGACCCGAAAGCCTCGATGGAATCCGTAGCGCAGAGTTTCGGCACCTGAATGCCTGCCTCGGCACTCGCCCGCATCACCGATGTACCTGCCGGGACGGTGACCTGAAAGCTGTCGATGGTCAGCGTGACCATTTGCGTCGACTTTGACGCAGGCGTGCCCATGTCGCGGTCTGAAAACCCGTAATCCTTTGACGGAATGATGAAATCTTTCATTCTGCAGCTTCCTTCACTCGGGCAAAATCATCGGGAAAATGGGTCAGCGCGGACATCACCGGGAACGGGGTGAACCCGCCCAGGGCGCAAAGCGAGCCGTCTTTCATTGTCTCGCACAGATCAGTCAGCAACGGGATCGCAGCGGCATCGCCCCGCGCGATCCGGTCGATGGTTTCAACCCCACGCACCGCCCCGATCCGACAGGGGGTGCATTTGCCGCAGCTTTCAATCGCGCAGAACTCCATCGCGAAACGGGCCATGCCCAGCATGTCGGTCTGATCATCGAACAACACGATCCCGGCATGGCCGATCAAGCCGCCCTGGGCATCGAATTCCTCATAGCCAAAAGGGGTGGCGAACTTGCCCACGGGGAAATAGGCCCCCAGCGGCCCGCCGACCTGCACCGCCTTGACCGGCCGTCCGGTCGCTGTGCCACCGGCGATATCGTTGACAATTTCAGATAATGACAGGCCGAACGCCGTTTCATACAACCCGCCGAACTTCACATTTCCGGCGATCTGTAGCGGAATGGTGCCACGCGACCGGCCCAGACCGAAGTCCTTGTAATGTTGCGCACCTTTTTCGAAAATGACCGGCACAGTTGCCAAGGAAATCACATTATTGACCACCGTAGGCTTGCCCAAAAACCCCTCAAGTGCGGGCAGCGGCGGCTTGGCCCGCACGATCCCGCGCTTGCCTTCGAGCGAGTTCAACAGTGACGTTTCCTCGCCGCAAACATAGGCCCCGGCGCCAGTTCTGATTTCCAAATCAAAGGCACAAGCCGAACCCAGCACGGATGCGCCCAGCAGCCCGAACGCCTGCGCCCGCCGCACAGATTCGGTCATCACCACAATCGCGTCGGGATATTCGGACCGCAGGTAGACATAGCCGCGTGTCGCGCCGACCCCGATCCCGGCAATGATCATGCCTTCAATCAGGGTAAACGGATCGCCTTCCATCAGCATCCGGTCGGCGAATGTGCCAGAGTCACCCTCGTCGGCGTTGCAGACGATATACTTCTGGTCCGCTGTCGCCTCGGCCACGGTTTTCCATTTGATCCCGGTCGGAAAGCCCGCGCCGCCGCGACCGCGCAGACCCGATTCAGTGACTTCAGCCACGATCTGGGCAGAGGTCATCGCCAAAGCCCGGCGCAGGCCGGACAGGCCACCATGCGCCTGATAATCGTCCAGAGACAGCGGGTCGATCACACCCACGCGGGCAAAGGTCAGGCGGGTTTGTCTGGCGAAAAACGGAATGGCGTCAACCAGTCCCAAGGCCTTTGGATGCGCCGCCAGATCGGCAAAAAGACCAGCAACATCAGACACATCACATGGACCAAAGCCCATGCGCCCCGCCGCAGTCTCTACCTCGACCAACGGTTCGAGCCAGACCATGCCGCGCGATCCGTTGCGGACAAGAGTGACCTCAACCCCACGTTTCAAAGCCTCGGCCTGCACCGCGTCTGCGACCGCATCTGCGCCCAAAGCCTTGGCAGCGGCATCCAGGGGAACATAGATTTTCATGCGCCGCACTCCGCTGCCAGAGCGTCAATCCTTGCGGCATCGACCCTGCCGATCACCCGGCCATCCAACATCGCGGCGGGGCCACAGGCGCACAGTCCCAGACAAAAGATCGGCTCCAGCGTGAGCGCACCATTCGCCGTAGTGCCGTTCCAGTCCACACCCAACCGGGTTTTTGCATTGTCTGCCAGTGCATTAGCACCCATCGCCTGACAGGCCTCGGCCCGGCAGAGTTTCAGCACATGCCGCCCGGCGGGTTCATCGCGGAAATCGTGGTAGAACGACACCACGCCATGCACTTCAGCCCTTGAAATGTTCAGCCCCAGCGCGATCACCGGCAGGGCGTCTTGCGGGATATGGCCATATTCGGCCTGAATCGCATGCAGGATCGGCAAAAGCGGCCCTTCCAGTGATTGATGGGCGGCGATGATTTCCAAAATGCGGCTGGATTGGGACATGGATGCTCCGGGGTAAACTGGCTTTTCCAAACGCCAATTCATACCAAATTTCAAGACCAATCTTCCGTCAATCGATAGGTTTTGTCTATCAATCCACGGCCATGCGCCGCGCTTCGAGCAGCAGGGCCGCCAGCACCGGGGTGTGCGGTTCGCGATATGGTGCGATCAGACCTATGGCGTGGCGGACTTCGGGGGCGACAATGGGGATGGCGCGCAGCGGTGAAGTCAGGAAAATTTCGGCGGCTTTCAATGGCAGGATCGTTGCCCAGCCGCCGCTCAAAACGTGCGAAATCAAGACGATAGTCGAATTGGTTTCAATCGCCGGGGCGACGGTTACCCCCGCTTCAGCCAGATGTCCACCGATGATCCGGCGGTTTTGCATGTCGGGGGTCAGCAGGCACAGCGGCAGGGTTCCAAGCTCGGCCCAAGCCACCGATTGCAGCCCGGCTTGCGGCGCATCAGCCCGCACCACCAGCACATAACGCTCACTATAGAGCGGAACCGTGACCACGCGCCCCAGCGGTTCATTGTCCAGATAGCTTATTCCGGCATCAATCGCCAAATCTTCAAGCTGTTTGAGGATGTCGATCGACGTTGCCGACAGGACCGTGAACCGCACATTCGGATGCGCCCGGGCGAAATTGGTGGTCAGTTGCGACACGGCGGTCAGGGCAGTCGGAATTACGGCGAGGCGCACATTGCCCGACAGGCCCTGCTTGGCGGCCTTCAGCTCTTCTTTCATCGTGCGGGTGTCGCCGACGATCTGGCGGGCCCATTCCAGCACGCGCTTGCCCTCGGGGGTGAGCCCGCCATAGCGCGACCCGCGCAGCACCAGCATAACGCCAAGCTGTTCTTCCAATTGCTTAATTGCCGCCGACAGGGTGGGTTGAGAGACGCCGACCACTTCGGCCGCACGGCCAAAATGCTGTTCCTGCGCCAGGGCGATGAACATTTCCAGCTTGTCGATCATTCAGACGCATCCGCTTTGATCATCCGAGCGAACCCGCCCCGTGGCGCAGGATGATCGGCACGATCAATTCCTCTTCGTCAATCAAATGTCGGTTCAAGAACCCCTCTAGCCGGATCAGATCACCGCGAAACCGGCCTGCCGCGGTTTGCATGGCATCTCGGTCGTCGCGGCGTTGCAGCACGGCATTGGCCCCCTTGATGAACCCATCCAGATGGCCGTCGATGGCGTGGTGATCAAGGTCCAATATCTCGAACCCGCGGGCAATACTGCGCTCTTTGGCGGCCAGAACCGGGAAATAATGCTGATCTTCGATCTGATGATGGCCGTGCAAATCATTGACGAACATCCCGCCCAAACGGCTGATCTTGCTTGCAAATTGTGCGGGGTCCAGGGTCCGGTCCAACAACGCCTCGGTGTCAGTCTGCATCAGGGCCATCAGTTTGCGAAACATCATGTGCCGTTCCAGCCAAAAGCTGACCAGCCCCTGAAAGTTCGGGTCCGCCGCCCAGCCATCACGCGGATATTCGGCCAGAAGCACGCGCAATGCGTCGGGCAGACCACTGCGCAGGTCCAGGCTCAGCTCATCCATTGTGTTCCCTTTTACGATGGCTGCCACTGCCCGATGGACAGCCTGTGGCCAAATGAACTGATGCGCAAGGGCGATTGATCGGTTAGCCTTGCCCCCAAGCAGCGCGGTAGACTGCGCATTG